>BDTL01000270.1 GCA_002898115.1 bacterium BMS3Bbin02
GTGAATCTATCCGGACCACGACTGCGACAAGCAGCATCAGCACGAGCCAGAAAGGAGCGGTGACAAACGTCAACACTGCGTCAACAACTCGTTTCACCGGTGCGTAGACATTGCGAGAAACCGGAGCCGTGAGCTCCCAGCCTTCTGCGAGATGCACCATGGGGAGACGCTCCATGTGCTCCTCGTAGACATTGAGGAGTCCCCGAACCGGATACCCGGCCATCGACAGAGACGACACGTACTGGGCCATGTCGTCGGACAGGACAGCACGTAGATCGACCACAAGGGTCGTACCAGGATCGAGCGGAACACTCGGCGGGTGCTCCTGTGGCGACAGCACCGTTTCGACCACGGCGTGATCGGTTTGGTCGATCTCCATGGCAAGCTTCTTTTCCTGTGTCACTACAACGAACCGCTCGACCCACGGTCGCCGCCGGCGAACCACCCTGTGGGCAATCGCGAACACGAGAAACGTGGCCATCGTCGTCACGAAGTGTGATCGGGAGAAGTACGGACGGAACAGAGACAACCCGACCGCAGTCACAGCACCCGTCATAGACACAATCGCGACTGCGCGGCCATAGGTGGGACGGGGTGCGCGCGTCGTCCAGGTCCGCATGCTCGAATACGACCCGATGATGGAGCCCACAAACAGAAGGCTCACATACGTCCACGCGTTGCGGTTGCTCAGCTCCCGGGCATTCCAGATCACGGGCGTGCCGAACACGATCCACGAAGAGCCCGCGATGGCGCCTGCCAGCGCGAGCAGGTCGCTCCCGAACACTCCCATTAGAAACCGACGCTTCATAGGAAAACAAGGTTAGCGTCACCGCAACCGCAATCCCTAGTCGTCCCACCCCAGGCGTCGGATCCGGTAACCTGCCCTCCATGCCAAGCACCTCGGTTTCTGCCGCCGCCGTCACGTCAGCCTCTCTCACGCACGTGTGGGAACGCTTCAACGATGTCGGCACCTGGGCCGGGATCGGACTCGCCGAGGAGGTTTTCGACCCGGAGTACGTGGACGGTCGCCTCGCGGGATTCGCCTGGACTACGAAGGCTGCCGGCATCACCTATCGCGGCAGCGCAGCGTTCACGATATGGGATAACCCGACACGACTTTCGTTCGACCTCATCAACACTGAGATTACGGGAACCATCTCGATCGAAACTGCCGAGCACGCGGACGGGACCGAACTCCACGTGACGGTCGGCGCACGGTCCGTCGGTCTTCTCGCGAGCATGTTCTTCCCGGTCATTGCTCAGGCGCTCCAGAACGGTCTCGCGGCGCAGGTCGAGGGTTTTGCCTTGCGTCTGGCATCCGATCCGGAGCTGGCCAAGGACTAGTCAGCGCGCCCGCAGGGAATCCATCATTGATGACTCACTCCGGGTTACTTACGATCGCTGTATGCATAACCGTGGACTACATCGACTGAACCGCGCCGCGTCCGTTGTGGTCCTGGTCGTGGCGACCGCGGGGACTTCCGGGGCCGCTCGTGCAACCCCGACTGATCTCAACGCGGCCGATATCCCGACGTCGGAGGCTGTTGTTCTCATCTCGGCGACGACGCTGAACCGCTCCTCTTCCGCTCAGACATTCACGCTCACCGCGGTAAACGTTTCGTCGACCACGGCTGGCGAAACATCCGTGCCGGCCAGCTCGCCCAAAGGCTGGACCATCGTTTCGGCCACACCCGACACGGGGTTCTTTTCTGACGGAACCTGGCAACACCCGGCGCTCGCCGGCGGCGCAACAGCAACAGTAACGATTGAGGCCCGTCCATAAGAAGGGGCCTCAATCAGTTCGATTGTGTTGTTGACGAAACCGACCTGTTACTCGCCGGTCTCGCTCGCGTCCTCGGGAGAATCATCACGCATGCCTTCAGCCAGACGAAGCGCCTCGACCCGTCCGCCCTCGGTCATCTCCGCACGATCGGTGAGCAACGTCACCGAGTTCTGGAAGATCTGAAGGAACCCACCGTGGATACCGACAGACAGCATTCCTTCCTCGGTATGAATTTCCACCGCACCGGTGGACAACGCCGCCATAGTCGGCTCGTGCGCCGCATACACGCCGATCTCGCCTTCGGTCGTCATGGCAGACACGAACTCCGCCTCGCCGCTCCAGATGATTGACTCCGGAGTCACGATGTCGATGGTAAAGAGCGGATGACCTGCCATTAGACGACCTCAAGCTCCTTGGCTTTCGCAAGGGCCTGCTCGGCGCCCCCGATCATGTAGAAGGCCTGCTCCGGGAGATGGTCGAGTTCGCCCGACAGAATCGCGTTAAAGGACTCAATCGTCTCAGCCATCGGTGTGTAGACGCCGGGTTGGCCGGTGAACTGCTCGGCCACGAACATTGGCTGCGACAAGAAGTTCTGGATACGTCGGGCTCGCCCGACAACCAGGCGATCTTCCTCCGAGAGCTCATCGATGCCGAGAATTGCAATGATGTCCTGGAGGTCCTTGTAGCGCTGCAACACGTGCTGCACGTCGGTAGCGCACTTGTAGTGCGCCTCGCCGACAATCTGCGGATCAAGTGCACGACTCGTGGAGTCGAGCGGATCAACAGCCGGGTAGATGCCCAGTGCAGTCAGCGGACGGCTCAGCACGGTAGTCGCATCAAGGTGTGCGAACGCGGTGTGCGGCGCTGGGTCGGTGATGTCATCGGCCGGTACGTAGATGGCCTGGAGTGACGTGATCGACCGCCCCTTCAGCGACGTGATGCGCTCCTGGAGAGCGCCCATCTCACCCGCCAGCGTCGGCTGGTAACCCACTGCTGACGGCATACGACCGAGCAGGGTTGACACCTCGGATCCGGCCTGGGTGAAACGGAAGATGTTGTCGATAAACAGCAGCACGTCCTGACGCTGAACATCACGGAAATACTCCGCCATCGTCAGCGCCGACAACGCGACACGAAGACGCACACCCGGAGGTTCATCCATCTGGCCGAACACAAGCGTTGCCTTTTCGATAACGCCGGTCTCGGTCATCTCACCGTAGAGGTCGTTCCCCTCACGAGTACGCTCACCGACACCGGCAAACACCGACACACCACCGTGCTGGGTCGCAACGCGGTTGATCATCTCCTGGATGAGCACCGTCTTGCCGACACCGGCGCCGCCGAACAGGCCAATCTTCCCGCCCTGGAGGTAGGGACACAGAAGATCGAGGACCTTGATCCCTGTCTCGAACATCTCGCTGGTCGGGGCAACTTCGTCGAAGGGTGGCGCGGGGCGATGGATCGGCCACCGCTCACCGTCGAACTCCAGGTCGGGAGCATCCAACGACTCGCCCCACACGTTGAAGATGTGACCGAGCGTCTGGTCGCCAACGGGCACCGTGATCGGCTGGCCGGTGTTGCGAACCTCGGCGCCGCGAACGATGCCATCGGTAGGTGCCATCGCCACGACACGGATCTTGTTGTCACCCAGGTGCTGGGCGACCTCGCCCTTCACGGTCAAGGTCTTACCACCGATGGTGGTATCAACTTCGACGGCGTGAAGGATCTCTGGGAGGGCGTCCGGCGCGAACTCGGCGTCAAACACCGGACCCGCTACTTTGACGATACGCCCCGAAGGAAGGTTGCTCACTGCGCGCTCCTGTCGAGATTAGCCTTCTGATTTGTTTCAAAAGCTTGTGGGTTTGTCTTAGAAATTGGCACGTTAATCAGCCTCCAGCCATGGCTTCTGCACCGCCGACGATCTCGCTGATCTCGGTCGTAATCTCCGCCTGCCGCGCCTGGTTCGCCTCGCGGCTCAGCAGGCGAACAAGCTCTTCCGCGTTCTCGGTGGCGGCCTTCATTGCCCGGCGCCGAGCAGCATGCTCCGATGCAGACGCTTCAAGCAGGATGCCAAAGACTGTCCCCTCCACATACCGTGGCAGGAGGCGACCAAGGATCGTCTCCGCATCTGGTTCGTATTCATACGATGTACCGCCCTCACCGAGACTCTCGACGTCGATATCGGGTGGTTGTACCGGGAGTACCGGCCACAAAACAGCATCCTGTGTAAGCGCCGACACGTACCGAGTCGTGTACACCTCGACCGAGTCGACAACACCGGACTCGTAGTCCTCAAGCAACCGATTCGTGATGGTCCGTGCGTCGCCATAGGCCGGCGTGTCTGTCACACCGGTCCAGTCGTGTGCACTCATCACCTTGCGGTAGCCGAAGTACCCGATCGCCTTGTCGCCGACGTTGTAGAGACGCACCTCACGACCTGCGGCCTTGTGGTCCGCAATCGCACGCTCAGCAATACGCAATACGTTTGAGTTGTACCCGCCGGCAAGTCCACGATCGGACGTCACGACAACCACACCGGCCGTCTCGACCTCGCGTACATCAAGCAGCGGGTGACTGAGACTTCCGCTCGACGCACCGATGTTGCGAATGACATCAGTCATCTTCTCGATGTACGGCTTGGACATCTTTACACGGACGCGGGCCTTCGCGATACGCGATGTGGCGATGAGTTCCATCGCCCGCGTGATCTTCATGGTCGACTGGACGCTCTTGATACGCCGCCGGATCAGCCGAAGTTCGGCAGAAGCCACCTAGCTACTCCCTGCCGTCGTCTTCAGAACCACCACGAGTCGCCAGGTAGGCGTCGATCGCTGCGGCAAGTTCGTCGGCAGGAAGCTCTCCCGTGTCGGCGATACCGGCAAGCATTCCGCTGTGCCTGGTCCGAAGGAAATCCAGCAACCCAGACTCAGCATCCGCGATGTCTTCGATGGCGACACCATCGAAGTGCCCTTCGGTCACGGCATAGATCACCGCGACCTGTTCCTCAACCGGAACCGGCGCGTACTGACCCTGTTTAAGGATCTCAACAACACGTTGACCGCGAGAAAGCTGGGCAAGCGATACGGCATCGAGCTCGGAACCGAACTGGGCAAACGCCTCAAGCTCACGGAACTGGGCGAGGTTCAGCCGCAACGGGCCGGCGACCTTCTTCATGGCCTTCACCTGGGCGTTACCGCCGACACGGGATACTGAAATACCCGCATTGATCGCCGGGCGGATGCCCGAGAAGAACAGGTCGGTCTCCAGGAAGATCTGACCGTCAGTGATGGAAATCACGTTGGTCGGAATATACGCGGAGACGTCACCGGCCTTGGTCTCGATGATCGGCAAGGCAGTCATCGATCCGGCGCCGAGCTCATCATTCATCTTCGCAGCGCGCTCAAGAAGGCGGCTGTGGAGATAGAACACGTCGCCAGGGTAGGCCTCACGGCCCGGAGGACGCCGCAGCAGCAGCGAAATCTCACGGTAGGCAACGGCCTGCTTGGAAAGGTCGTCAAACACAATCAGTGCATGCTCGCCTTTGTACATCCAGTGCTGGCCGATGGCAGAGCCTGCGTACGGTGCGTACATCTGGAGAGCCGCAGCAGATGCTGCGGACGCGTTCACCACGACGGTGTACTCCATGGCGCCGGCCGCCTCGAGCTTGGCGACAACCTCGACAACAGTTGAAGCCTTCTGTCCGATGGCGACGTAGATGCACTTTACATCCTCGCCGGCCTGATTCATGATCGTGTCGATAGCAAGCGCAGTCTTACCGGTTTGACGATCGCCGATGATGAGCTGGCGCTGACCACGACCGATGGGAGTCATCGAGTCAACCGCCTTCAACCCGGTCTGCAGTGGCTGGTGCACCGGCTGGCGCTGCACCACGGACGGAGCCTGTGTCTCAAGGAGACGGGTCTCAGTCGTCTCAATCGGTCCCTTGCCGTCCAGTGGGTTACCGAGGGGATCGATGACGCGCCCCAAAAGGGCGTCACCGACCGGGACAGAAAGCACCTTGCCTGTTGAGCGGACTTCGTTGCCCTCTTCAATGAGCGACGACTCACCCATAATGACGCATCCGATGGAGTCTTCATCGAGGTTGAGTGCAACCCCGATCAACCCACCCGGGAACTCAAGGAGTTCCGATGTCATTGCGTTGGGAAGACCCGCAACGCGAGCGACACCATCACCAACTGAGATGACGTATCCCACTGTCTGAGCCTCGACCGAGGGCTCCCAGCCCTCAAGATTGTGACGCAGTGCAGCGCTGATGTCCGCGGGATCGAGCGTTAGTTCAGCCATGCGCTATCCCCATGCCTCTCGAAGATTATCGAGTCGGCTTCGCGCCGACCCGTCGAATATTGTCTCGCCTACCTTGACGACCACACCACCCATGACGGATGGGTCGATGACGACCTTGGGCTGGATACGCTTGCCTAAGCGCCGCTCCAAGCTTTCGGTCAGACGGGTGACTGTTTCGTCGTCCAGCTCGAATGCCGTGCGAATCTCCGCCAGCGTGGCGGATTCCTGTTCAGCGGCGAGCGACGCGACACGGTTCGCAACCTCAAGGAGATCGCGAGTGCGCCCTGCGGCGACAACCATGTTTACAAGCGCGATCGTTGCCTTCGACGCCCGCCCGTCGAGCAGATCGTTCACAATGGCGATCTTGCGGCCGACGGGGATTGCAGGGTCAGCAAGCGTTTCCCTGAGTTCCTCGCTGCCGTCGACTGAACGTGCGACGCGGAACAGCTCGTCGGTGATACGGGAGGTGTCACCTTCGGCCTTTGCAACGTCAAGCACCGCGGCGGCGTAACCGTCAATGCGTTGGGTGTGTGTCGCCTCGCCCATCTCTTACGCCTGCGCGCCGTCGAGATCGGCGATGAACTCGTCGACGAGTGCCTGAGAGGCGCCCCGGTCAAGACCCGACCCGACGACCTTCTCCGCAATGTCGAGCGAAAGCGATGCCACCTCACGGCGCAGCGCACCCTCGGCGCGTTCGCGTTCGCCGGCAGCCTCGGCCTGTGCTCGTTCCTTGATCGCGGATGCTTCGGTCTCCGCTTTGGCGATGATGTCAGCCTTTGCCGCCATACCGTCCTTGCGACCCGCCTCAACGATTTCACTCGCCTTCGCTTCGGCGTTGGCAATATCTTTTTGATACTGCTCACGGAGGGAGGCTGCTTCAGCACGCTCTGCGGCTGCCGCCTCCTGCTCGCCCTTGATCGCTGACTGACGCTTCTCAAGCGTCTCGTTCAGCGCCGGAACGGCGAACTTCCATACAACGACAAAGACGATGATAAAGGCGATGATTCCTGCAATGAGCTCACTTTGGGCCGGCAAAAGAAGATCGGTTCCCGACGCCTCAGCTTCCTCCCCAACTTCGACCGCCAGCAAGAGCTGCGCTGCGTATACCTTCAACATCGGGTGACTCCTATGCCAGGAAGAAGAGAACGAACCCGATAAGGGCGAGGGCTTCTGTAAATGCGATACCTAGGAACATCGTTGTACGAACCTGTCCTGCCATCTCTGGTTGACGTGCCATTGCCTGCACGGCGTTTCCAGCTACAAGACCGATACCGATACCTGGACCGATCGCTGCGAGACCGTAACCGATGACGGCTAGTGATCCACTAATTGCTTCCATTGCTTGCCTTTCCTAGTGATTCGAGCCCAGGAGCTTGGGAGAGTGCCGAGCGTCGCCCGGTGGTTTCCTAATGCTCTGGATGAACCGACGTTTGGATATATACCGCTGACAGGAGTGTGAAAATATACGCCTGAAGCACAGCTACGAGAATTTCGAAGAGATAGATGCCGAGTCCAAGGGTGAACCAGCCGAACCCGATGGGGACCTTGCCGAGTCCACCGGCGCCGCTGAGAAACACCCAGCCGGATGCCAGCAGCAAGGACAGCATCACATGGCCGGCTACGAGGTTGGCGAAGAGTCGAACGGCGAGCGAGAACGGCCGAACGAGGAACACAGACACCAGTTCGATGATGCCGACCAGCGGCTTGATGCCGACCGGGACGCCCGGCGGCCAGACGAGACCCTTGAGGTAGCCGAATCCCTGCTCCTTGAAACCGGCGAGCACAAACAGCACCCAGGTAACAAGCGCAAGGAAGATCGGAAGGCCGATGCGCGACGTCACCGGGAACATAATGAAGGGTGTGACCGAAAACAAGTTGCCGACAAGCAGGAATAGGAACAGCGACAGCAGGTATGGGAAGTACTTCAGCCCGTGCTCCTTTCCGATGATGCCGACCGAAATCTCGTCTCGAACAAAGGTCACCATGGACTCGACGATGATCTCGAACTTTGATGGGACGAGGGAACGCCTGCGCAGACCGAAGAACAGCATTGCTGCCACCAGCAGCGCCGCAAAAATCGTGAGGATGATGGTCCGGTTGAGAAAACCGGCGAACGGCAGCTCGAATAACTCGTTTACCGAATTCGGGACACATATGATTTCGTTCGCCGTATCGCACACTTCGACGGCGAGAATCAGTTGCTCCACTCCAACTCCTTTTCCGCACCTCTGGTGACGGCGATCGCTTCCCATGTCAGTAGGGCGAAGTAACTCACCACTACAGAAATTCCTAATGCTGTCTTGTCAACGGATGTCGTAGCGACGAGCGCAAACATCATGACCATGATGAGACCCAGGCGCACAACAAATCCAAACAAGGCGGCGGCATGATACAAGCTCAAAGAGATCCGCGCAGATCGAGACATGATCGCACCACTGATGACAAAGTTTAGGGCGACGATCACAGATCCCACAACAGCTGCGATTGCGCCGCCCACACCCGAGAAAATCCCGAACACAACCGCAAGGATCGGCGCTACGAAAACGACTCGCGCAGCGGTGTGCAATGCGATCTTTTGCTCGATCATGTCACCGTGGACAATAGGTCCGAATTTTGTCGGCCCATCGTCCGTCGGCTGGGTGTTGTCGGTGAGATCACCGGAGAACTCAACGCCCACGCAGACGCTCCGCTTCCCGTTCAAGCACTGCCGACGCAAGCCAAAGTTTGTAGAAACCGATGCTGAACCCGGCAACGATACCGAAGATTACGAACACTGGCCGGGTATTGAGGAAATGGTCGGCGAGGAGCCCCAACAGGAGTCCGGCAACTATCGACGAGAGAAAATCTCCGCCTTGTGAGAACTCACCCACAATGGCATGTCTAGCTGCAGGCACGTCGCCGCTTCCTTGTGTCTCCGTACCTGCTTGTTCAGGCATCTGATCATCACCGTCCATACGGCTCCTCTACTTTGTGAATTGATTCACAAAGTCACGGCGATACGTTAGCAACACGTCCTGGAACTCGCCAAATACCGTTCTATCATACGTGCCCGGGGAAACTCTCCGGGTAGCTCGGGAACGCGGCGGCGAGCGCCGCGATGCGTTGCGCAAGATCAGCAACGACAACCTCGTCGTCGCGACCCCGCAGAACGCCGATCAAGAGTTCGCCGAGTACTTCCATACTCGCCTCGTCCATGCCCGCGGTCGTCGCTGATGGTAGTCCGATACGCAGGCCGGAGGTGACGAACGGAGACCGCGGATCAAAAGGAATGGCATTGCGGTTCAGCGTGATCCCGACGTCATCGAGCAGTTTGGCCGCGACTTTCCCGGTAAGTTCCTCGTCGATTGATCGCAGGTCGATCATGAACATGTGGTTGTCGGTACCGCCGGAGATGATCCGGACACCCTGCGCTGACATGTTGTCCGCCAGCGCCGCCGCATTCTTCACAATCTGGTGAGCGTATTCGGAAAACTCCGGTGACCCGGCCTGCTCGAAACACAACGCCTTGGCCGCGATCATCGAATTGTTGGCGCCACCCTGGGCGTAGGGGAACACGGACTTGTCGATAGCCTTGGCATACTCCTCTTTGCAAAGGATCAGGCCGCCGCGTGGGCCACGCAACGCCTTGTGTGTCGTGGCGGTCACGATGTCTGCGTGGGGAACCGGATTCGGATGCGCTCCCCCGGCAATGAGGCCGATCACATGTGCGGCATCAATCAGCAGAATCGCACCGACCTCATCCGCGATGTCGCGGAACTTCGACCAATCGAGTAGGCGCGAATACGACGAATACCCTCCAATGATCATCTTCGGTTGGTGTTCGACAGCCAGTCGACGGACCTCGTCAAAGTCGATGAGCTCCGTTTCCGGGTCCATGCCATAGGCGACAACGTTGAACAAGTTACCGGAGAAGTTGACATGGCTTCCGTGGGTGAGGTGTCCGCCCTGGTCCAGTGACATCCCGAGGATGGTGTCACCGGGATCGATCACCGCAAGATACGCAGCCATGTTCGCCTGTGAACCCGAATGGGATTGAACGTTCGCGTGCTCGGATCCGAATAGAGCCTTCGCACGTTCGATCGCCAACGTTTCCACCTCGTCGACGACCTGGCAACCCTCGTAGTAGCGACGCCCGGGATATCCCTCCGAGTAGTTATTTGTCAGTACCGACCCGGCGGCCTGCATCATGGCGAGAGACGCAAAGTTCTCCGATGCAATCAGATGGATCTTGCTGCGTTGCCGATCGGCCTCGCGGGCGATCATGTCCGCCAGTTTCGGATCCACCTCTTCAAGGGTGCGGGTGTCGATCATGGGTTCCTCCGGTCGCTCGAACCGATCGCAAGCGTAACGGAAATTTGTCGGCGCCGATCGGCGTTGGCACAGTACGAGTTTTCTGTGCCTGGAACTCAGTACGCTGACCCGCCACATGCATGAGAGACATCCGATGATCGCCAACGAACAGCCGCCAACTTTCATCTACGTCGGCGACCCGATGTGCTCGTGGTGCTGGGGTTTCGCACCCACGCTCGACCGGCTCGCCGATCGGTTCGCTATTCCGATGGAAACCGTCGTCGGTGGACTCCGACCGGGACCGAATGCCGAGGTTCTCGACGATCGCATGCGTTCGTACATCCTCGACCATTGGCGCCACGTCACCGAGGCGACAGGACAGCCCTTCGACGAAACCGGGCTTGATCGCTCTGACTGGCGTTACGACACCGAGCTCCCTGCCATCGCCACAGTTCGGATGCGCGACGAGCGCCCACACGAGACCTTCCGATTCTTCAAGAGATTGCAGCGCGCGTTCTACGCCGAGGCAGTCGACATCACCGACACAACTGTGTACCCATCGCTGCTCAACGGATTCAATGTCGACGCCGATCGGTTCGTCGCGGATCTAGCAACGAAGGAGTGGAAACGGGTCGCATGGGACGACTTCTCGCGAAGCCAAAGTTACGGTATCCAGGGGTTCCCGTCACTCCTTGTCCAGATCGCCGGCAGCATCACGATCGTGACCCGCGGTTACGCCCCGTACGAAACACTCGAACCGGCGCTCACCCGATGGTTCAGAGACCAAGACGTCCTGACAGCCGCTGGCGAAGCCTGCGCTATCGACGGCTCGAACTGCTTCTAACTAGCCTCCGCCGCTTGGTCCGGTTGGGTCCGCATGTCGGCCATACCCACCGCAATGAACGCCAACGGCGCACTCATAACGACAGCCACAGACGTCGGTGTGAACAGCGATATCCCGAAAGCGATGACGAATGCACCGATAACCCACCAGGTCCTGCGCTGCATTGTCTCGATGGACCGGAAACGCAGTGCGTAACTTGCCGCCACTCCCGTGGCAAGTGTAAAGGCGGCGGGTACCCCGATAGGGATACCGATCACAGTCAGCCCGATAGCCACGGCAAGGGTTACTGCAAAGATGGCGAAGGCGATCATGATCGCTCGCCGGGGCCCGCTCCGGCTCATCGCTGCGAGGACCGCAACACCGGCAAGCGACGCCCCTACTGCGAGAACCCAGCGGCCAATGGACAGCGCGAACAATCCGCCCATGAGACCTAGCTGCGCAAGAACGACGGTCACGCCGATCGCTACCGCTAGCGCGCGCCAGCGGCTCGGTGGAGCGACCTCGTCGGAGACTGTCACGCGCCCTTGACCGGTCCGGCCCGCAGGATCAGCGGTGACGGCAGCGTCAGGTCGAGAACCGTGGAGGCTTGCCCTCCGGGTGCGGTTCCCTCAACGTAGTAGCCGACCGTGTCCCCGAACTGTTCGCGCGCTTCCGTGTGGTCTACGGCGCTGTGTCTCCCGGACAGGTTGGCGCTTGTCACCGCAAGCGGACCGGTTCGGCGCAGCAGCTGGAGCGCCGCCTCATGGTTGGGACAGCGCACACCGACGGTTCGAGCCCTCGTGTCCCCAACCCAGTCGGGTACAGAGCTAAGACGGTTCAGCACCATCGTGAGACCACCCGGCCAGTGGCGGTCCGCAAGCTCGAGTGCCCGATCGGTGAGCTCGGCAACTCGCATCGCCTGCTCGATGTCGGCGACGAGCAGCGCCAACGGTTTCTTGTTCTTTCTCCCCTTAAGGTCATACATTGCCTCAACGGCTTCCTCCCGGAACGGATCCACTGCAAGCCCGTACAATGTGTCAGTCGGAAGCCCAATGATCTCTCCCCTACCCAGTGCTGCGACGGCGTCATCAATCGTCATTCCAGTCCACCTCTCTCCTCCAGACATCGTACCCGACGTCACTACCGTGCGATACCGAAAAGGAACCGGTCGCGTCCCGAGAGATCGGGTAGAACCTCGGAACTCATCGCTGCGAACATCTCGGCAACCTCCCTCCCCTGGGTTTCACCTATCTCAAGCGCCAGCAGCCCGCCCGGTCGCATCCAGCCTATCCAGGTCGTAGCGATACGGGAGTACATCTCGAGTCCCGTCTCACCGGCGACCAGGGCAGCCCTCGGGTCATGATCTCGGACTTCCACTGCCAGTGCTGCGAATTCGCGTTCAGTTAGGTACGGCGGGTTGATAACCAGAACGTCTATTTGACCTCGAAGTTCGCCCGGCAGCGCCTCAAAGAGGTCACCCTCGAACAGCTGAACGTCTAGAGCCGTGTAGGCGACGTTCTCACGGGCAAGCGACAGGGCACCGGGATCGCTGTCGGCGCCATACACTACGGCTTCTGGAATCGCATGTTTCAAGGCGAGCGCAAGACACCCACTGCCGGTGCACAAATCAACGATGACATCAGTCGGTCGGTCGTGAAGCCGGGCAACAACCCGCTCCCAGAGATACTCAGTTTCGGGACGCGGGATCAAGGCCCGGTTATCACACAGCAACTCGAGCGGACCGAACTGCACCGTCCCTTCGAGGTACTGGAGCGGAACACCTGCGAGACGTCGACGGACCAGGTCATCAAGATTTCGCCACTGGTCTTGGGAAAGCTCGAAGCCACGGAGAACATCAAGCCGAGATGCTCCAGAAACATTGGTAACAAGGCGAACGAGTTCGTGGTCGGGAAGAACACCCGACGCCAGAAACTCACGCATCGGATTACTCGACCTCGTCGAGGCGTTCCGCGGCCTCGTTGGTCATCAACGCTTCATGGAAACGATCGAGGTCTCCGGCGAGAATCTCGCTCAGGGAATGGAGTGTGAGACCGATACGGTGATCTGTGACACGGTTTTCCTTGAAGTTGTAGGTGCGGATCTTCTCAGATCGGTCGCCGGTGCCGATCTGACTCTTGCGCGCCGAGGCACGCTCGCCAAGCTGCTCAGCCATCTGCGCCTGATAGAGCCGTGCCCGCAGAACCCGCATCGCCTTGACCTTGTTCTGAAGTTGGGATTTCTCGTCCTGGCACGTCACGACGATGCCGGTTGGTTTATGGGTAATACGCACCGCGGAGTCGGTGGTGTTCACCGACTGCCCTCCGGGGCCCGTCGCTCGAAAGGTATCAATCTCTAGATCGTTTTCATGAATCTCGACCTCTACCGCCTCGACTTCCGGAAGGACCGCAACGGTCGCCATCGACGTATGGATCCGCCCCTGAGACTCCGTGTCCGGCACGCGCTGAACCCGATGTGGGCCGGCTTCAAACTTGAAACGGGCGTAAGCACCGAGCCCCTTGATCGAGAATGTACCCTCTTTGAGCCCACCGCCGTCGGACACGGATGCGTCGATCGTTTCGAACTTCCACCCCATCCGCTCCGCAAACCGCTCGTACATCCGCATGAGATCATCGGCCCACAACGCGGCCTCGTCACCGCCCGCGGCGGAACGAATCTCAACGATCACGTCCTTGTCATCGTCGGGATCCTTGGGGACCAACATGACGCGCACATTTGCTTCCAGCTCGGCAAGTTCAGTCGCCAGATCACTGACGAGGCCGGTGAGATACGTCACCATGTCAGTGTCATCTTCACCGACAAGAAGCTCAGTCGCTTCTATCTTCTCCGCCTCAGCTTCGAGATATCGACGATACGCCGTGACGATCGGTTTCAGCTCAGCGTGACGCCGGGTCACCTCGCGATAGCGATCCTGGTTGGAGAGGATCTCGTTGTCAGTGAGCTTGACGAGCGTGTTCTCAAACGCTTCGACAACATCGGCGAGTTTCTCGCGTACCTTGTCATCCATTCGACGGCTCGACTCGAGTACTTTCTGCGTTCAGCGCGTCGTCGGGAATGCCACCCAGGGCGATCAGGTCGTTCGCTTCCTCTTCGGTGAGGGCCGTGAGGAGGGAGACAATGGCGACCTCAACCTGGTCGTCGGTCGGTTCGTTCGTAGTAATACTTTGGAGCCAGATGCCGGGACGGTTCGCCCACGAGAGCCACTTGCTTGTCGCTCCCGCTTTCAGCACCTCATAAGCCGCGCCGGCAACAACCGGGATCAGCACAATACGAGCAACCACCTGCCACACGAGAGCGAGAGGGGCGAGAACCAGGAACACGAAAAAGGCGACGAGACCGACAATTACGAGAAATGACGTACCGCAACGGGGGTGTCGCGGGCTGAACTTCTGAATCTCCTCGATTGTCAGGCGATCCCCCGCCTCATAGGCGTGGATCGTCTTGTGCTCCGCTCCGTGGTACTGGAACACCCTTTGGATATCGTCGGAGCGGGCGATCAACGCGATGTACCCGACAAGTACGGCGATGCGAAGCACCCCGTCCAAGATTACGAACGCGATACTGGAGTCGTCAAAGAACTGTTTCAACCAATTGGCGGACATCACCGGAATAATGACCAGGAGTCCCAGCGCAAACACGACCCCGACGACCATCGTGAGCCACACCTGCCACCGCTTGAGTTCTTCTTCTTCCTCGCCCGATTTCTGCGCAGACCATGACAGGGCCTTGAACCCGAGCGACAGGCTCTCAATGAGGACGGTTATACCGCGCAAGAAGGGGATCTTGGCCAGCTTTGACCGCGACGACAGGCGCGGAAGGTCATATCCTTCGGCTTCGATTATCCCATCGGGGCGACGGACCGCAACAGCCCACCCTGTCGGCGAGCGCATCATGACACCTTCGATGACCGCCTGGCCTCCGACAGCCGCTCCGGGAGAACGACTCATGATTAACCCTCGGCTGAGGTGTCTTCACCTTCGGCCGGTGCGGATGCCTTGGCTTCGGTGTTGATGCCAACATTCGCGTAACGACGACGGAAGCGTTCGACACGACCGCCTGTGTCGATCAACACCTGCTTGCCGGTGTAGAACGGGTGACTCTGAGATGAGATTTCAACCTTCGCAAGCGGGTACGTGTTTCCGTCTTCCCACTCAATTGTCTCCTTGGCGTCGATGGTCGACTGCGTCAAGAACGTGAACTCCGACGACGTGTCCTGGAACACGACCGGGCGGTATGTGGGGTGAATATCAGGCTTCACGGCATTTTCTCCTAGGTGAAGGGGGAACTGTAGTCGAAGAGCGGCACATCAGATCTGTGCCGTGCCCTACTGCCCACTCTTCGCAATAGCCATCAGGAACTCTGCGTTTGAACGTGTGGTCTTCAGCCGATCGATCAGCAGCTCAAGCGCCGGACCACTTTCGAGCGCCAACAGAACCCGGCGGAGTTTCCAAACCTCTTGCAGCTCATCCGGATGCATGAGGAGATCCTCACGGCGAGTGCTCGAAGACTCAACATCAATCGCAGGGTAGATGCGCTTGTCGGCGAGCTTGCGATCGAGGCGCAACTCCATGTTGCCGGTACCTTTGAACTCTTCGAAAATGACCTCGTCCATACGAGACCCGGTCTCGACCAGAGCAGTGCCCAGGATCGTGAGCGAGCCGCCCTCCTCAAGGTTACGAGCTGCACCGAAGAATCGCTTCGGCGGGTAGAGCGCCGTGGAGTCGATACCACCAGAAAGGATCCTGCCGCTAGCGGGTGTGGCCAGGTTGTGGGCACGCGCCAGGCGGGTAATGGAGTCGAGTAGAATAACAACGTCCGCACCGCCCTCAACAAGACGTTTCGCGCGTTCGATGGCGAGCTCGGACACCTGGGTATGTTCCTCCGCGGGACGGTCGAAGGTCGAATAGATGACCTCACCCTTGACGGATCGCTGCATATCCGTGACTTCCTCAGGACGTTCGTCAACGAGGACGACCATGAGATGGCACTCCGGGTTGTTCGCTGCAATCGAGTGTGCAACCTCTTTGAGAACGGTTGTCTTACCGGCCTTCGGAGGCGACACGATGAGACCGCGCTGGCCCTTTCCAATCGGTGCGATCAGGTCGATGATCCGGGGAAGAATCGCCAATGGCTGATCGTCTATCTCGAGACGAAGACGTTCGTCGGGGAAAAGCGGAGTGAGCTTGGCGAACTTCACCCGCTCTTTGGCTTCCTCGGGATCGATCCCGTTGACGGTTGCGGCTCGGACGAGTGCGGCAAACTTCTCTTGGGCGCGGGCCGGACGAATCGGTCCGGACACGATGTCGCCTTTGCGCAAGCGGTTGCGACGGACCAGGTTTGCGGCGACATAAACGTCGTCGTCACCGGGTAAGTAACCGGTACAGCGCAAGAACCCATAGCCCTCGGGAAGAATGTCGAGGATGCCTTCGCGTACTTCGAGCTCGGACTCATCGATGGGCTCGTATTGACGTTCGCGACCTTGGCCGCCACGTCGGCGACGATTCCGGTTGCGATTGCCACCCTGGCGCTGGTTGTCGTTGCCCTGACGCTGCTGGCGATCCCCGTCGTTACGCTGGCGATCCCCGTCGTTACGCTGGCGATCCCCGTCGTTACGCTGGCGATCCCCGGAGTTGCGCTGGCGATCCCCGGAGTTCCTCGACGACGACCGATCACCGCCACCGGATTCTTTGTCGTCGGATTCTTTGTCACCGGATTCTTTGTCACCGGATTCTTTGTCACCGGATTCTTTGTCACCGGATAAGCTGCGTTCCGGCTTTTGTCCTCGACCCTCCCCGGACTCGTCCGTCGACTCGGCAGCCGTGGCGCCACTGCCGTTGGATGACTGCTTGACCTCTGCCGGATCCGAAGCACCTTCGCCGGTAACCTCTATCGGCTCGGGCAGCAGGCTTTCGTTGAACGCATCTGCCGCCATAATCGCGGTGATCAGCTTGGATTTCTGTAGTCCTTCGTGGTCGACTTCGACCTTCCCCGCCATCGAACGGAGAGCGGCAAGACCGAGATCTTGAAGTCTGGCTCTGGTCGTCATGTGACTGATGCCCCTTTCGGCATGAATGAAAACCACCTCTTCTGCCACCGAGTGGAGACCGAAGCGCAAGTAACGGCACGCTCACCTGTCGGTGGTTCAAGGTTTCCCCACACAGAAGCGCCGGAGCGGGTTGGTGGGAGATGGGATCGTAGAACCGATCCACACTTGATATTACCCGAATGGGGTTCGCATGCAAGTACAGAAGCTCCGTAGCCACCAAAGCTAACCGTTTCGAGACCAAGGCAGTTACTCGCCGGACGACGTCGGCAGGATGGTTATCTGCCGGCTGTGCCGCTGTCGACACGCATTACTGTCGACACGCGACGCACTGACGTAAGGCCTCCGACGGCCGCGACCGCGGCACGTTGTTTCCATTCGGCAGCTCGATGCGTGATCAACAAGAGCGTCGCCTCGCCGTGTTCCCCGTCCTGCCACACCGATTTGATGCTGACGTCGTTCGCTCCAAACTCGTGGGCGATCGCCGCAAGTACACCGGGTCGATCGTCCACCTCAATGCGCAGATACCACTCGGTGTCGATCTCGGCGAAATCAAGAATCTCACCCGACCCGAATCTGATGGCCGGCGAGACCTCGGCGCCGGCGAGAATCTCTCGGGCAGCATCGATGACGTCGCCGAGGACCGCAGTCGCAGTCGGAGCTCCACCGGCGCCAGGACCCGCAAACAACAATTCGTCGATCGTCGGACCCTTAATGAAGATCGCATTGGTAGACCCACGGATACCTGCCAGGGGATGCTCTTTCGGAAGCATCAGAGGATGAACCCTCGTGCAGATCCCACGCGGCGTTTTTTCGGCGACTGCGACGAGCTTGACGACGTACCCGAGGTCGGCTGCGTTCTTCAGGTCCACCAACGTCAGGTTCTCGATGCCTTCGTGGAACACACTCTCGAAACCAACCCAGACACCGAACGCGAGGCTGGACAGTATTGCGGCCTTGGCCGCGGCATCGGCGCCCGACACGTCCGCGGTTGGGTCGGCCTCTGCGTAACCGAGCTGTTGGGCTTCCTTGAGGGCTTGCTCAAAGTCCTGGTTATCCTCGGCCATCCGGGTGAGAATGAAGTTGGTCGTCCCGTTGACGATTCCCATGACCGTATCGATCTGTTCCCCGGCAAGCGTCTCAGACAGGGGTCGAATGATCGGGATGCCGCCCCCGACTGCCGCCTCGAAGAGAAACGGCACACCATTGCGGTCGGCAACCGCGATGAGTTCGGCGCCACGAGCCGCGATGAGTTCCTTGTTCGCGGTGATAACCGGCTTGCTCGCCTCAAGAGCGGCAAGGATGAGATCACCGGCGGGGTCCAGGCCTCCCATAACCTCGACGACCAGCTTGACGTTCTCGTCCTCGATCACGGCCATTGGATCGTCGGTCAGCACGCCGTCGGGCACCGAGAAGTCTCGTTCCTTGCTCAGGTCGCGAACCGCCGCCCGAACGATCCTGAGATCGAGACCGGTCTTGGCCCGAATCGCGTCGTTGTCTTCGGTGAGCCTGCGCACCAACGAACCGCCGACAACGCCGGCGCCAAGTATCCCGATACCAACTGCGGATTCCATGGCCCGAGATAGTACAACGTCCCAACCACCACCCAGCGGAATCCCCCCGTTTTCGTGACGCTGGAGCAGGATTATTCCCCTCAAACGTCACAAGAACAGAAGGGTCGCCGCTAGTTCGATTGGTCCTGGGCTAGCTGGCGACACTCACCGTATATCCGGCGCTCCGACGCTGCAATCTCCTGAAGCTGCTGCTGGGCCGCACCCTCGGGAACTTCAAACCCCTTCTCTCTCAGGCATTGCGCGGTCCGCGCCAACTCGGCGCTGAGTTCCTCGGGCGTTGACTGATTCTGGAACATGAACATGCCCTCGACCGCGATCGAATACTCGATCGTGCACATCTCCTCTATCGCGTCGAGAGACTCGAGGTCCGAGTCATCGGGACGATCCTCCCCCCACACGATGGACATTTCGTATCCACCACCGAACGGATCAAAGACGAAGTCCCGAATCTCGACCCCGTTCTCAGTCTGGCACTGCACGTTGGCGAGAATCGCTTTCTCCAGTTCGTCGACTGTCACCTCGCC
>BDTL01000271.1 GCA_002898115.1 bacterium BMS3Bbin02
TGGGCGTTTTGACAGCAGTATGGTGAACCCGATGACAGCGAGTCCCACGAGCAGGCCGCCGCGATTCTGGGTACCGGCGACGAAGAGCCCTCCGGTTCCGACGGCGGTCAGGATTGAGCGACGTCGTATGTCAGCTGGTGACGTCGCCGGGTGAACCAACCATAGAAACGCGACGCCGGTCGCGAGCCAAACGGCGTAGTTTCCGCCCTTGAATGAGAATATCGAAGTGAGGGATCCCGGGATCCGCGGTGCGCCCGCAACGAAGGATCGTCCCAGAAATACGGCGATCGGTGCCCACAGGAAATACCACGGGATCACCCGGTCGTATGACCTGAGGGCCTTTGTGATCGTTTCAGGTATCACCATTACGTATGTGGCGACGATCAGAGCGAACGCCGCGTAGTAGAAGATGGCTGAGTCGCGTACGGCTGCCAGTTGGTAGGTGCCGATATCTACGGCGAGGCGCGCAAACCCCAAAACAAGGAACGCAAGAATCCACTTGGCGGTCGCGCTACGAGCCAGGAGGAATCGCAAAGCCTGTCTACCACGCGCGACCTCGACAACAGCGAGAACCAGAATGATCTCACCCAGGAATATCGGGAGTCCCGGTACGCGGATGAGCCACGCGAACGAGCGGTCGAAGAACATATATCCGACAACGGCGAACATCAGCCACTTGGCGAATTTGGTACGACCGACCGGCTGGGTCGTAGCGGTCGATCTTTGGGTCATGGCCTTTGTCATGACCGCCCCCAATAGCGGTACCACAACAATAGCGGCCACGTAAGTGCGACCGTCACGATGCGGCTGTTCCTCGCAAGTTTCTCCGTCCATTCGCTGTCGCTCTTGATCGACACGTTTCCGGTTGAGAATCGCGCCGGGTTTCCAGAGACACTGTGCGACGGTTCGAGATGTACCGTCGTTGCATCGGTGAACACACTGAGATCCGGGTCTGGATTGCCGGCATGTCGAAGGATCTCGATGCACGTCTCTTGTGGTGCGGCGACGAAGTCTTCGTAACGAATCCGCAGGTAGCGGTGAGATCTTCCCCACAGCAACTGAGCAATGCCGTTCCAGCCTGTCCACATTAGGGAACTCTTCGTTGCGGAGTGCTGAGTCATCAAACGTTTCGTGTTGCCGGCGAGACTGTCTTTCTTGCGTTGCCACGAGTAGGCAACGGCTCGTGGATCGCGCACGAGATGGAGGAATCGAACGTCGAAGGCGGGGTGTTTGGCGAGTGCCAATCCGTAGACGGGGACCTTGGAGGAGTCGACGATGAGCGTTGAGTTCGTCCGTTCCGAGAGCGCCCGATAGACGCGAGCAGTCGGATCGAGGAACGCCCGTAGCTGGCGGTTCCTTCGACCGAAAAACACGCGAACGAGGTGTCGTGTACGCACGGTTGTATTGCGGCGTCGAACCATGGCGGAGGGATCTTCATCGCTCCCGAGTGTGTCTGCGATGAGCGTTGACCACAGTTCGCATGAGCGTAGAGCCTTACCGCACCCGCATCGGTCGTTTCCGATCAGTCCGCGATCCCACAAGTAGTAAAGCTCCCCCGGACTCACGGTCCCCGGAATTTGATCGAGGACGTTAGCGATGATCGTCGAGCCCGACCGACCGCTCCCCACGATGTAGAGAACTCGAATCGGTATGGTCGTCGATATCGGATCGGAAGAAGTCATGAGTCCTCTGGAGGGGGTACGAAGGGAGCCTACCGACTCGGTGGTGTTTGCGGGTCCCGGTCTTTGTATCGGCTGGCGGGCGGGGAACTTTGGTGAAACGTCCTGATGTTCACGAGGTGTTCGTTATCACTCGCTGGTAGGCATCCTCAAGGGCGACGAGGTTTGTCTGAGGTGTGTAGGTCGCTTCGTATGTGGCGCGAGCTTGCACGCTCGCCTCTTGCACCGCAGGCGAATCTGTGAGTCGAGCCAGGGCATCGACCCACGGGTCGGCGACTGTGGTGCCTGCGGGAGGAACCAACCAGTGTGCTCCGAGTGGTTTGACGATCGAAGCCATGGCGCCGAGATCGTTCGCAAGTACCGGGAGCCCGGCGGCGAAGGCTTCAACGATCGTCATTGGTAACCCCTCGTACCAGGTGGATGGGAACACCATGGCCCGGGCCGAACGAAGGAGAGCTGGCACTTCGTTGTGGGGGAGGTACCCCAGGAACTCAACGGAGGACGGCGCCTGAGCTTCCAGCGCTGATCGCAGCGGCCCGTCCCCGATGATCTTGAGTCGCAACCCTTTCGGCGGGGCGGCACTCCACGATTCAAGGAGCCGAAGCGCACCCTTTTCTTCAGATAGCCGCCCCACAAAGACCACAGTGTCGGACTGCTCTGCGGGATGGATGCGCGGTCCGGGGTCCGCGGTGAAATTGGGTTTGACGACGATCTTGCTCTCGGGGAGTCCCGCTCGCACCATGATCGACTTCATGAATTCAGTCAGGGCCAGGAACAGGTCGACCTTGTGCGCCCATGTGCCGATTCTGCGATGCAACGCCACCGCGCCGGCGGCAACGAGCGTCTCGGGTCGGGACCGGTAACAGCCGTAGCGGACAGCTTGCAGTGGAGAGCCGGTAACACACAGTTCACAAGGCCGACCGTCGCGCAGCAACAGGGCGTTCGCGCAGGTGAGCCGATAGTTGTGCAACGTCATCACCGTGGGCACTTTGAGAGTCTGCAGACGTCGGACGACTGAGGAGGACATCGCGAACCACGTGTTGTGGAGGTGGGCCACGTCAGGCCGCGTCACCTCAATAGAGGACTCCAGTCGGCGCGCCGAACGAGGGTTCCACAACGCCCCGGCAAGTTGTGCGGCTCCCGTAGTGCCTCCGTGGTTGTGTTCCTCGAACAATCGAACCGTGTGTCCGGCGTCTCGCAACAGACCCGCCTCGGCGGCCACGACGGTGTCTTCACCGCCGCTTTGTTGGTATTTTGTATGTATCTGGAGAACGTTCATTGACTCTTCTTTAACGAATTGATAGGCAGGTGATGATGCTGCGAGTAGTCACATTGTGTGTCGGCAAATGAGGCGCTGGCCCCATTGACGAAAGGGCCTAGGCCCCCGTAGTATTCATATTGCCACACAAAGTGGTGGCAGCGTCACCACGCTGTGTAGTTGTTTCCAGGGCTTGGAAGCGATGGTTGGGAAATGGAAGGGCATCGTCACCGAGGGATCGATGACGGCGCACGACTCAAGGGCTCAGGATAGGGGTTAGGCATGTTGTCGGGGGAAATTAACAATCGTTTGATTGGTGCGGTGGACGCGCCAGCCACGGTAGTTCAACCGGTCGATGTCCGCGTGGCATCGCCTCTCTATGTTCGGTTTGTGAAACCGGTGTTTGACCGAGTCGGTGGACTTGTTCTCAGCGTTCTCACACTGCCGCTCGTCATTCCAATGTTGGTCGCGATTCGTCTGACAATGGGCAAGCATCCGCTGTTCGTGCAGGAGCGGGTCGGTAAGGACGGTGAGACGTTCAAAGTGTTCAAGTTGCGCACGATGAACGCCGATCGCCGGGCGATTCCAATGCACTATGTCGGTCCCGATCGAAGGGTGACACACAAGACGGAGCACGATCCGCGGGTAACCCCGCTCGGTAGGTTCCTTCGTAAGTACAGCCTTGATGAATTGCCACAGTTCTGGAACGTCTTTCTCGGGAGCATGAGTCTCGTGGGACCTCGACCCGAACTCGTTGATATTGTCGGCAACTACGAACCGTGGCAGCATCAGCGCCACATCGTGAAACCAGGCGTGACGGGTCTGTGGCAGGTGTCCGAGCGTGGTGAGATCCCTCTCCACGAGGCGACTGACAAGGACATTGCCTACCTGGAGACCATTTCCCTGAGCAAGGATCTGCAGATCCTGGTTCGCACGATCCCGGCGGCAATGGGTAAAAGGACAGGCTTCTAACCCCTACTTCAGATTTCCAAGTTACCTATACGAGGGTCCGCACTGTATATGCGGGCCCTCGAGGTTTTTGGAGCCCGGCGCTGTGGAAGCGTTAGAACGTCTGGCTTGTGTTCGCGGGGAGTCGACCGATCGAGCCGTAGTTCAGACCCGCCGCCAGCATCTTGGCTGGGTCGAGGAAGTTACGTCCGTCAAGGAAGTAGTCGCCGCGCATAACACTGCACACTCTTTCATAGTCGACGTCGTTGAACTCGGGCCACTCGGTGATCAATACGACGGCATCCGCACGATCGACCGCGGCATATACGTCATCCTTAATCCACACCTCGGGGACTTCGTCAAACGCCTTTACAACCGGGTCGTAAGCCGACACTGTTGCTCCGAGCTGTACCAGGCGTGACGCAATGTCAATCGCCGGCGCGTCTCGCAGGTCGTCGGTTCCCGGTTTGAACGACAGCCCGAGAAGGGCAACTCTGCGACCCCGAAGGGTTTTGAGCTCTGCTTGCAGCTTCTCGACAATAAGGTGACGCTGAGAGCGGTTGACCTCGCGTACCGCGTCGAGCATGCGCGGATGGAGCCCGTAGTCGCGAGCAATTGCAGCGAGCGCATCCAGGTCTTTGCCGAAACAGGAGCCGCCCCAACCTATACCCGCGTTGAGGAACTTGTCGCCGATCCTTGAATCAAGACCGATCGCAGTCGCGACGTCGGTGATGTCCGCCCCTACCCGCTCGCAGATCTGGGAGATTTCGTTGATGAAAGAGATCTTCGCCGCCAGAAACGCATTCGCTGCATACTTGACGGTCTCGGCAGTGACGAGTCCGGTATGGACCATTGCCGGGCGCACATCGGGACGCCCGCCTTCAAACGTTTGGTCGAGGATCGGTTGGTACGCCCGGTGGACCAGATCGATGGCGGCGGGATCATCAGAACCAAGAACGATTCTGTCCGGGTGCATGAAGTCCTTAATGGCGCTTCCCTCGCGGAGGAACTCGGGGTTCGAAACGACCGAGAACGTAGCGGTTGAGGCGGCGTCGGCGAGAGCATCATCGATCGTGGCATTGAGCCACATGCCAGAACCGATCGGCACTGTCGATTTCGTGACGATGACGTTGTGTCCCTCAAGGGAGCCACCAATCGCGCGGGCAGCGTTGACCACGTAGGACATGTCGGGGTGACCGTCAGTTCCCGAAGGTGTCCCGACGCACAGAAAGATGATGTCGGTACCGGCGAGCGCGGCATCCATATCGTCGGTGAACGTCAGGTTGCCGGAGGCGACCTGCTCGGCCAGCAGATCGTCGAGACCCCCCTCCCAGAAGGGCGGTATACCAGCCTGCAGCTGCGCGAGCTTATCCAGGTCAACCTCGACCCCGACGACCTCGTGACCAAGTTTCGAGAAACATGCCGAGACCACAGTCCCCACATAACCGCTTCCCACCGCTGCGATTTTCAGCCGCTCTTGCATTCGTCGATCATCCTTTGTTCCTCAACCACACCGCCTGCCGCGGTTTGTATTGGCTTCAACTTCCTGGTTCTACTTCGGCGCTCCCGCCGCAGGTGTTTAGTCACTTTCGATCACGTTCCCGCCACCATGTGGGCTCATCCCTCAAGTTCGTCAACATTCGTTGGCCAGTCGTCCTTTAGGAGGCGCGACAAAGATCGGTCGGCGAGGACTCTACCCCCCGTCTGACACATCGGACAATAGTTGGTTTCGCGATGTGCATACGAAATCCGCTGGATCGAAGTCCCGCACACCAAACAAGGTGTGTCGTACTTACCGTGGACGGACATTCCAGGATGAAACGCGGTCACGTTCTTGGGAAACCCCGTACCTATCTCGTCGATTCGGATTCGGGTCCACTTCCGAAGTGTTTCGACGGCGGCGAGGTAGAGCCGCTCGAGCTCTTCGCCATCGAGATTCGTGTTCATCTGGAGCGGCGATAGCCCGGCGTGGAACAGAATCTCGTCGGCGAAGGCTCCACCGATTCCGGAGAGATAGCGGGCGTCGGTGAGCGCCCGTTTGAGCGTATGGCGCTCAGAGAGGAGGCCTTCAGCGAACTCATCGAGCGTGGCAGTAGTGACTTCCAATCCGCCTGGATCGAGATCAGCGAGTGTGTCGTGGGTGACCACGTGCAGGCGGGCCCGCTGTTTCGACCCCGCTTCGGTGAGCATCAGTGAACCGGTCGAAAAGTCGAATGCGGCCAGGCCGCGTTTACGGGGTAGCGGCTTCGGTTCGTCATTCCATTGAAAACGACCGGCGACCATCAGGTGAATGACGAGATCGATCTTGCAATCGGTTTCGATGACGATTCGCTTGCCGATTCGTGAGAGACCGGACACCGTGGCTCCGTGAGCAGCCACGATGGGTGGGTCAACCGTCTTGAGAACCGAGAAAGAGCGGATACGCGAGTTTTCGAGCGTTGCTCCCATGATCCTCGGGTCCAGCGCGTGAAGATACGCCTCAATCTCGGGGAGCTCAGGCATGGGTCACCGGAACATGTCCTCTGTCGCGGGACGGACGAGGTCACTGGCGCGACCGTCGCCAGCAAGGCTTAGCCCTCGCACGATGGCCACCGGGTTACCGCTTGCTTTTCCCATCACGAGGTCCGCAGCGGCTGCGATCTCATCGATGACAGCGACCTCGGAGACCTCCAGAACGCGACCCTGCATGTCGTGGGTTCCCTTCAAGTCGACGACGGACAGCACCCCTGAACATCCGATCGCTACATCGGTGAGACCGCGCCGCCATGGTCGCCCGAAAGTGTCAGTCACTAACACGCCGATCTCACAGCCGAATACCTGTTGCAGGTGCATCCGAATGAGATGGGCCGACCTGTCGGGTTGTTTCGGGAGGAGAACAACGTTGTTCCCCTCCACGTTCGACCGGTCGACTCCGGCGTTGGCGCAGATGAGACCGTGGTGCGTCTGTGTGATGACGAGTGGACCGCGGCGGCGAATAATCTCCGCGGCTTCGTGCTCCACAATGCGGCGATAGTCGTCGTCGGTCGCCGCAGGTTCTAGTCGACCCTCGGCCTTCGAGACGATCTTGTTGGTTACAACAACGATGTCGCCGGCAATGAGACCGTCGTCGGTCGCCGCGATAGCGTCGGCGATGTGTTCAGCGACGTCGTCGCCGGGTC
>BDTL01000272.1 GCA_002898115.1 bacterium BMS3Bbin02
CAAGGCGCTCGACGAACGGATGGCGTTCATGGCGGCCGTCAGCCACGAGCTGCGTACACCACTGACGGCGATACTCGGGTTCGCCGATCTGCTGAGCGAACATGACAGCCTGTTGTCATCTGATCGAACCGAGTTCGTGAACGCGATCCGCGGCAACGCCGACCATCTCCTCGGTCTCATCAACGATCTTCTCGATGTAGCCCAGGCCGAGACCGGTGCGCTGGCGCTCGGCGACCTGGTCGACTGCGATCTGGACGCGATCGTCGAAGAGAGTATCGGATATGTGCGACCCGGAGCCTGCGAGCGAGGTATTGACATCGTGTATCCGAGAACGGAAGCCATGGTTCGATCCCAGGCGATTCGACTCAAGCAAATCGTCATCAACCTCCTATCGAATGCCACCAAGTTCTCTGACGAGGGGAAGATCCACGTCACTGTCGAGACCGTATCGAAGATGACTCGGGTCGTGGTCGCTGACTCCGGGTGCGGTATAGAACCAGATGTCTTACGCCGCCTGTTCCAACCGTTCGAGAGGGGCGTGTCACCCAGTGATCGCGCCGGAACCGGTCTCGGACTCGTCATCTCGCGCCGTCTCGCCGAAGCGATGGGCGGATCACTCGACCTCTACAGCGACGGCCTCGGTTTCGGTACCCGCGCGGTTCTCACCATTCCCACGTCCGTCTAGGGCTGAAGTCGGATCGCCGACACCCCGGACGTCACATTCCGGGTGGGGCGGTGCCGGTCGAGTTCTCCAACGCGCGGATCGTGACTGCGTACATTCGTTGTTTGATGGTCCCGAGGGTCGTTGCGTCCTTGTCGGCGAGGCTGGCTGCAATCTCGATAGCCGCTGACAAAACCGTGTCCTCGGGCTGCGTCTTGTCGACGATGCCGAGCTCAACCGCCTCGGGGCCGGTAAACCGACCGCCGGTCACCATAACCCGATGTGCCGTTGCGACCGGGAGTCGCTGCATCACGAGACCGTTCATCCCGTCGGTGAAAGGGATCTTGATGTCGACTTCGGGAAGGCAGAAGAACCCGCGGTCGTCTCGCATGACGCGAAAATCGTGAGCGAGGGCGAGCATCGCACCAGCGGCAAACGTGTGGCCGTTGAGGGCGGCAACCGTAATGGCCGGAAACGAGAGCATTCTCGCGAGCACCTTTTCGGCATCGGCGACAAACCGGCGCATGTCGAGACCCTCGGTAGTCGTTAGCCATTCGAGGTCCAGCCCGTTCGAATAGAAGCGTCCGGACCCGGTTGTCACAAGCGCCCTGGGCTCCGGCGCTGCTTCGACAGTGTCCAGCGCCGCGATGAATTCGGTAAGCCAACGGTCGTTGAGGCGGTTCTCACCATCGTCCATGGTGAGAACAAAGACGTTCTGATTGCGATCAAGTTGCATCGGTTCTCCTGCGGGTTTTTCCGTTGGCCCGGGTTTCGTGTCGGAATCGTGGTCTACATTGGTGTGCATGGAACACCAGATCGGCGCATGGGCCGAAATAACAACGACAGTGTCCGAGACGGACACCGCTCTCCATTTCGGTAGCGGTGACGTTGCGGTCCTCGCAACGCCGAGGGTAGTCGCGCTAGTTGAGGAGGCGGCCTGTAAAGCCATACGTTCTTCCATGGAGGAAGGGCGAACCACGGTTGGAACCCGTATCGAGCTCGATCACCTGCTGCCGTCACCCATCGGATCCGAAGTCGTCGCCCGGGCGGAGGTCCTCAGCCTGGACGGTCACTGGATTGAGTTCGGCGTCGTCGTAACGATGGACGATCGCGAGGTCGCCCGCGGGCGGCACTACCGAGTGGGTGTGGCGCGCGACCGTTTCGAGACCCCCTGACGCCACGAGCATGCTAGCATCGAACGTATGTTCGCATCCTATCTGGACGAAGACAACGGCTGGCTCGAGGACCTCAACGAGCGCCAACGCTGCACGGTAGTTCACCCCACGGGGAACCCGTTGCGAATTGTCGCGGGAGCCGGGTCGGGGAAAACCCGGACGCTTGCCGCCCGGGTGGCCTGGTTAATCGAATCCGGTGTGCCGGCCGAGCGAATCATGTTGTTGACGTTTACCCGCCGTGCCTCCGCTGAAATGTTGCGCCGGGCGTCGGGGATGACCGCCAGTCGTGACATCCGATCAGTGTGGGCAGGAACGTTTCACTCCACCGCCAACCGACTACTACGCCGGTACGGCGAGGCTGTCGGCCTTGAGCCCGGTTTCACGGTGCTTGACCAGGGCGACGCCGGCGATCTGTTTGGCATTGTCCGTACCGAGAGCGGGCTTGCTTCGGGGAAGAAGCGATTCCCTCAAAAGGCGACCTTGGCCACGATGTATTCGCGCGTCATCAATGCTCAAGTCCCGCTGGCGGCGACGGTCGAGGAACGTTTTCCGTGGTGTCGCGACCATGTCGATGCCATCAAGGAGATCGTTCGGCGCTACACCGAACGCAAGAAGGACTCGAACACTGTCGACTATGACGACCTTCTGCTGTATCTGCGTGCACTCCTGAAATCACCCGTCGGAGGGACGGTACAGTCGATGTTCGACCACGTGCTTGTCGACGAGTACCAGGACACGAACGCGGTCCAGGTGGACATCCTGGAGGCGTTGTGCGGCGCGGCCGGGCCACTGACCGTTGTCGGCGATGACGCGCAGGCGATCTATGGGTTCCGTGCCGCCAGCGCCGACAACCTGCTCAGGTTCGGCGACCGTTTCGATTCGGTGACTACCGTGATGCTCGAACGGAACTACCGATCAACGCCACAGATCCTTGACCTAGCGAACGCGGTCATGTCCCGAGCCACCGAGACAGTGCCGAAGACGTTGTGGTCGGACCGCAACGATGCACCACGACCGACGGTCCATACGTGTGTCGATGAAGCTACCCAGGCCGACGTGATTTGCGACCTCGTGCTTGAGCGTCGCGAACATGGCATTGCTCTGAAGGATCAGGCGGTGCTCTTTCGGACGGGTCACCATGCTGATGGTCTGGAGATCGAGCTCGGGCGGCGCAACATTCCCTTTGTCAAGTATGGCGGGTTGAAGTTCATCGAAGCTGCTCATGTGAAGGATCTGGTCGCGATGTTGCGAGTCCTTGATAACCCCCGGGACGAGCTCGCCTGGCACCGTGTTCTGGAGATGATTCCCGGAGTCGGGCCGAAGACTGCGGCTCGCGTTCTTGAAGCGATCTCGCGCAGCGCCGAGGACGGCGCCACCGAGCCGCTGGTCGCGTTTGTGCGTGGCGACTTCATGGTGGCCGGTGAGTCGAGGTCTTGGATTGCCCGGCTGGGGGCCGCCTTCGAGCAGGCTCTGGGGGATGGCAAGGAGCCCCCGGTGCCGCTCCAGATCGAATACCTCGGGACCGTGCTCGGGGACCTCCTCACTGAACGGTACGACAACCTGGTGGTGCGACTCGGGGATCTCGATCAGCTTCATGCCCTGTCGGCCGAATACGCGACCCGGAGTCAGTTCATCTCCGAACTCACCCTTGACCCGCCGGACGCCACTTCGCAGGTAAGCGATCCTCACCTTGATGATGACTACCTGGTTCTCAGCACGATCCACTCGGCCAAGGGCGGCGAGTGGGACTCGGTGTATGTCATGCACGCCGCCGACGGCAACCTGCCATCGGACCTAGCACTCGGAGACGCCGGAGGGCTGGAGGAAGAGAGGCGGCTCTTTTACGTTGCGCTGACCCGTGCCAAGAACACTCTTGACATCCTGTATCCGCAGCGTTTCTACTTCCGCCGGTTTGGTGGAGATCCGTCGCACACCTACGCGCAGCCGACGCGGTTCCTCGACGGCCTCGACGATCTTGTTACGAAGGTGGCTGCGGTCCCCGACATCGACATCGTACTTTCGGTGCCTACCACGGCAGGATCGGACCCGGTCACCGACGTTGTGAACGCCCTCTTCGAGTAGCTGTCGAGCGCTAGATCATGATGGCGTCGAGCAAGGTGTCCACAGCGTCAAGATCGGTGTTCCCGGTCTGGAGGTAGAACCGTGTGACACCGAGGTCGGCGAGATCGTTGAGCTGTTGGCGGACTTGCTCGTACGTGCCGCGTGGCGTGTTGCGTTTGGCGTAGTGGGTTTCGAGTTCATCTGGTGAGATGCCGGCCGTGGCGGCTTCAGCGGCGAACAGATCGTCGAACTCCCGCTGCGTTTCGGCAGCGAGCACCGCCCCGGACGTCGAGATCATCATGTCGGTAGGCGATCGGCCGGCGGCGGTGGCAGCATCACGGGCGACCTGAATCTTCGCCTTGAACTCGTTCAAAGGGCCGGGGTAGCAGTTGAACTCAGCGGCGTATTGCCCGGCGAGGCGCGGCGTCTTCAGTTTCCCGAGTCCACCGACCAGGAGGGGGAGCCCACCCTCGGGCGCCGGAAGGTGGGTGAACTTCTCCAGGGAATAGAACTCTCCGATGTGTGCCTCGTTTCGAAGCGCCGCCGCGATATACGCCAGTGCGTCCTCAAGGCGAGCGAATCGTTCCTTCATGTCCGGGTAGGGGATTCCGTAGATCTCATGCTCGCGGTCGAGCCACCCGGTTCCGATGCCGAGCTTGAAGCGACCGCCGGACATGTCGGAGATCGTCACACCCATCTTGTAGAGCACGGCCGGGTGGCGGAACGTGATGGGTGAGACGAGGACGGAGAGTTCGATGTTGGTGGTCTCGCGCGCGAGACCACCAAGCTGGACAAGCCCGTCCAGCGCGGGGACTGGTGCCTCCGGGTTGAGCGTCATCAGGTAGTGATCGGGGACCGCAAACGCGACGAGACCTCGCGCCTCGGCCCACTTGGCGGCAGCGAGGAGGCTGTCGTAACGACCGGATGTTTGGAGACCGTACTCAAGGCGGTGTTGTGATGTGCTCATGCTCCGTAGGGTATCGAACCGGTGCGCCACGATTGACGATCACTGTTCTGGGCGACGTTGAAACAAGAGATCACATGGACAACCGGCATCGAAACATTCGATACCAGAGCCGAGCTGCGCAGCGTCATCTTCGACTACATCGAAGTGTTCTACAACCGCCAGAGACACCAAACAGGGCTCGGGCATCTCACCCCTGACGAATACGAACACAAGATCACAGCAGCATGAACAAACAAATCAGCTGTCTACCAAAACGGGGCAACTCCACCCCAACGAATCAAAACCGTACACAACGGCCTGCACCCCGTCATCAACCTGGGACAGGGTTCCATCTGTCAACCAGGTCCGCGACAACAATCCAGTGGCACCCATCACCTAAGCCCCGAATCCCGACACT
>BDTL01000273.1 GCA_002898115.1 bacterium BMS3Bbin02
GGTGATCGACTTGCCGACTTTGGCTCTGACCAAGAAACTGATGAAGGGCCGCCAGACGCCCTGGAGTCCACGGTGAGACCGGGACTTCGCCTTGCGGGGCTGGGGGTCTTTTTCGCTGCACTGTTCGCTGTGTTGCTCGTTCGGCTGTGGACAATCCAGGTGACACTCGCTGACGAGTACGTCGCACAGGCCCAGAACCTGCAAATCCGGGTGGTCAGTACTCCGGCTCCACGCGGCGAGATTCGCGACGCAAGCGGACGTCTTCTCGCGGGGTCCAGGTCCGCGTTGGCTCTTGTGATCGACGGAGCACTCATTGATCCCGAAACAGAGGCTGAACTCGTACAACGGCTTGCCGCGTTGTCTGATCTCTCTGCGTCCGAGGTACAGCGCCGCATCGATCAGGCACGGAACCTGTCCGATCGGGTGACCCTCATTGATGACTTGTCCGATGCCGACGCACTGTTCGTCGTGGAGCATGCGGAAGAGTTCGGTGGCCTCTACGTCGAGCCACAACCGGTGAGGGAGTACCCGATGGGGGAACTCGTGTCCTCGGTTGTGGGATACATCGGCCGCCCGAACGCAGAGGATCTCGAAGATCCTGAGATCAGGTCGACCGACGTCCTCGGCAAAGCCGGGACCGAGCGGTACTACGACACTGACCTACGTGGGACTCCCGGGTTCATCAAGTACCGGGTGGACGCGCAGCGAAATGTGATCGAGGTGCTGGGCGAGCAACCACCCAGGCCTGGGAACACGATGATTCTCAACATCGACACTGATCTCCAGGAGGTCGTGTTCGAGTCACTCCGGCAAGGGTTGGACCTGAGCCGCGAGGTATCGCCGTCGGGAGCCGGATGTGAACCTTCTCACGCAGACGAGCAGTGCCCGGTTCGTGCAACAGCGGTCGTTCTCGATGTCACGAACGGCGCGGTGAAAGCAATGGCGTCGTATCCGACGTTCAATTCGTCGATTTTTGTCGAGGGTGTCTCGGAGGAAGAGTGGGATAGGCTCACGACGTTGCGGGCGTTCTCCAACTATGCGGTTCAGGGAGTGTACGCCCCGGCATCGGCCTTCAAGAGTGTTGCCTACGTGACGGCTCTCGAAGGCGGCTATTTTCCGGAAGGTCAGACAGCAACGAGCAGATATGTGTGTCTGGGCACGCTCGAGTTTCAGTTCGATGACGGCTCGCCGCAGGTTTTCCGCGATTGGAAGCCGGGCGGGCACGGACCGGTGAACCTCGGCGAGGCCTTCCAGCAGTCGTGTGACCTCTACTTCTGGGAGGTGGCGCTCACGCTGTGGCGTGACGGTGAAGAAGATGGAGACGCGAGAAACGAACTCCAACGGTGGGCGCGCGAGTTCGGCTTTGACGCGGTTACCGGCATCGATCTTCCCTTCGAGGCTCCCGGTCTGATCCCCGATGAAGCCTGGTTCAAGCGGGTGCAGGAGGAGACCCCGGGTCGTGTCCGTGAGGGTCCGTGGACCGGTGGAGATCTGATGAACACGGTCATCGGACAGGGCTCAACTCTATCGACCCCGCTTCAGCTCGCCAACGCCTATGCGGCAATGGTGAACGGTGGGACGTTGTGGAAACCCCGGGTACTCGACCAGATGGTTGATTCGGACGGGGTCACGGTTCTGGACAATTCGAGGACGGCGATTCGGATCGTCGACATCTCTCCGGATACCGTGACATCGATCCTCAGGGATATGCGGCTTGTCGTGAACGGCAAGTCGGGAACTGCGCGCGGTGCGTTCGCCAACTTCGGCGAAAACAGGAACGAGGTCGGTGGCAAGACCGGAACGGCCGAGGTCATCAAGGGCGCAGAAGGTGTGGACACGGCACTCTTTGTCGGAGTGACTCCCGTGTCGAACCCGAAGTACGTCGTCGTTGTCGTGATCGAGCGAGGTGGGTCGGGAGGCCGGATCGCCGCGCCGACCGCACGCAGGATTCTCCAATACATCGTGAACGGCTCCGAGGGTGTCACGGCCGTTAGCCCGGGGGACGATCTCGACTGATGGTATTGTCCTCGACCCGAACTGATAACACGTACCTTCAGCGGGAGCGGGCGATGAGGCCCGACATCATTCTCGTGCTCAGTTTCTTGGCGCTAGCGGCTATCAGCGTCGTGATGGTGTATACGGCATCGGCGCCGCGCGCTCGGTCCCTCGGGGACTCCGAGACCGCCCAGGCAATCAACCAGGCCATTTTCGTGGGCATCGGCGCTGTTACCTTCATAGTCGCGTCGATCATCGAGCCACGCTCGATCCGACTGGCCGCTCCGGCTCTGTATCTGGGTTCGCTTGTGACGCTCGTCGCGGTCCAGTTCACCGAGGTTCATGCGGGCGCCCAACGCTGGATCAACCTAGGACCGGTGCAGTTCCAACCGTCTGAGGCGGCGAAGATTGCGGTGATCCTTGCGCTTGCCGCATTGTTGTCCTCCGAGACGAATCGCGCCTTGTCTCCGATCCGGATCGCGCAGGCTCTGGCGCTGGTGGCGGTGCCGGCGGTACTTATCTTCATCCAACCGGACCTCGGAACGATGCTTGTGTTCGGGTTCATCACGGTCGTCATGTTGTTCGTTGCCGGTACGACGGGGCGTCAGCTTGGATTCCTGATGTTCGCCGCTCTCGGCGGGGTCGTCATGATGGTACAGACGAACCTGTTGGAGGGCTACCAGATTCGTCGTCTCACAGCGTTTCTCGACGAGGCAGGGTCGTCGCTCGATGCCGTGTATAACCAGCAACAGTCCGAGATTGCGATCGGTGCCGGCGGCGTGTTTGGAACCGGTCTGCTGAACGGGGCTCAGACCAATCTCAACTTCGTGCCTGTCCAGGCCTCAGACTTCATTTTCACTGCTATCGGGGAGCAGCTGGGTTTCGTTGGAGCATCGCTGATTCTTGCGCTCTATGCCTTGATCATCTGGCGCGTTCTTATGATCGCTGTTGTTGCCCGCAGTCAGTTTTCCCAGCTTGTGGCGACGGGTTTTGGGGCGTTGCTTATGTTCCATGTGTTCGTCAACGTTGGCATGACTATCAAAGTCATGCCTGTTACCGGTCTACCACTTCCGTGGATGTCGGCCGGGGGGACTGCTTTTGTGGCGATGAGCGCGGGCCTGGGTATCGTCCACGGTATCTGGATGCGTAGGTCACCTGTGCCAGGAGAACGCTCGCTTCTGTAGTGGCGTGTCGCACGTTTCGTGTTTGCACGTCGAGCGGGAGTTGCCACTAGGGTGGCGGTCTATGCAAAGACGTGCAGATCAAGGCTGGGTAGAAGTCATTTCCGGCCCGATGTTTTCCGGTAAGAGCGAAGAGCTCATTCGCAAGGTCACCCGTTACAACCTCGCACGAGTGCCAACGCAGATATTCAAACCGGCAATCGACATCCGGTATGCCGTTGGCGAGGTCGTGTCGCATTCCCGCCTTTCGATCGCCGCCGAACCCGTTGAAGATTCCGCGACACTGCTGAAAGCAGTTGAGGACCGTACGGTCGTCGTTGGTATCGACGAAGGCCAGTTCTTTGACAACGGCCTTGTCGACGTTGTGACTCGACTAGCGGCCGCGGGGAAGAGGGTTATCGTTGCCGGTCTCGACATGGACTATCTCGGCAGGCCTTTCGAGCCGATTCCCTCGCTCATGTTGAAGGCCGAGTATGTGACCCGGACTCTGGCGGTGTGCCATCGGTGCGGCGGTCCCGGCCTCTTCACTCAGCGCGTCGTTGAATCTGATGAGCTCGTCGTTCTTGGAGCCACGGACGCCTACGAGGCCCGATGTCGTCGCTGTTATGACCCAACCGAGGCACAGCAAGGTCGCCTGGATCTCGAAGTTGTGTCTGAGCAATAGCAGCTCTTTTTGTCACTTCTCGGTGTGGTCAACTGAGGGTGGCGTGCGCCGTGCTACTCTTGTGCAACGGGCCGCCCTTGAGGTTGGCTTCTGCAACGGCCAAGGAAACACATGCCGAGCGTCTCAAGTTTGATCATGACGTTGTCGGCGCGCCGGTCCCACCGGACCCCGCGCAGAGTTTCGATACCCCTGCTGCACACCTGCACCGCTACGGCGGCGCCCTGTCGTGAGCACAGAGGGTTTGGTCCGCCCCGAAGCGCAACTCGGCATATCCCAAAGAGTTACCTGTCGTCCCCGTGTAGGGACGCAAAGGAGTTTTGTTATGGCAATGTTCCGCAAAAGCGCACCCAGAGTGGTGCGGCGGAGTACAGCAGAAGAAGCCGAACGCAAGGTTGTCGGCAAAGGTAAGCGCGCGCCGGTTGTCCGCCGGTTTAAGGAAGCCCAACAGCCGGAGTCGAAACCGGCCTCAGGGGGTCGTTCCAGGTCCGCTACCCCGCGAGGGTCTACCCAGAGTCGCAAGCGGCCACGCGGCGGCAATTCCGCCGGTGGTCAGGACCGGAACTCCAACCAGCAGAACCGTAACCAACGCGCCGCCCAGCCGCGGCGTCAACGGCGCTCTCGGCCCCACCTGGAAATTGTCCAGCCGCCTGCTGACACGCCGCGCAAGCAAATGCTGGTGCGCCACAGCGATCACCAAACCCAGATCGTCGTTCTCGAAGGTCCGGTGTTGGTTGAGCACTACGTCACCCGGTCAGACCGGAGTTCGCTGGTCGGTAACGTCTATGTCGGCAAAGTCCGCAATGTACTCCCGGGCATGGAAGCCGCGTTTGTCGATTTCGGTGAAGGCAAGAACGGTGTGCTGTACATCGGCGACATCAATCAGCCGGAGGGACGCCGCAAGCGCATCGAAGATATCTTGAAGCCCGGGGACCAAATTCTTGTCCAGGTCGTGAAGGACGCCATGGGGCACAAAGGCGCCCGCCTGACCAACCAGATTTCGTTGGCCGGACGCTACCTTGTACTGGGCGCCGGCCCTGACCTGCGGGGCATCTCCCGACGACTCGCCGAGGAGGAACGGCGTCGCCTGCGCGACATCGTGGCGGAGCTTCGACCCAAGGGTATGGGGATCATCGTCCGGACCGCGGCGGAAGGCGCTACCAAAGACGATATCAAGGCTGATATCGACCGTCTCGTGGCGATCTGGGAGGAGATTGAATCAAAGAAAGACGCTCCTGCCCCGTCGATGATCTATCAGGAGCCCCCGCTGGTTCTTCGGGTTATCCGTGAGAACTTCACGCGCGACTTCCGCCGACTCCTTGTCAATGACAAGAAAGTCCATGCTGAGATTCTCGACTATCTCAAGGGCACCGAGCCGGATCTTGTCGAGAAGGTTCGTCACTACAAAGACGAAATGTCGATCTTCGAACGATTCCATGTTGAGGATCAGCTTCGCAAGGCGCTCGACCGCAAGGTATGGCTCCCTTCGGGTGGACACATCGTGATCGACAGAACCGAGGCGCTCACTGTTATTGATGTCAACACCGGGAGATTCGTTGGGACATCAAATCTCGAAGAGACGGTGCTCCAGAACAATCTTGAGTCTGCTGAGGAAATTGCACGACAGCTTCGGCTGCGCGACATCGGCGGCATCATCGTGATCGACTTCATTGATATGGAGATCGAGAAGAACCAGGAAGCTGTGTTACTTCGTTTCCGTCAGCACCTTGCCAAGGACAAGATGCGTACCCAGGTCTTTGACGTCTCCCATCTCGGCCTTGTCGAGATGACGAGAAAGAACGTTTCTGCGGGCCTCCTTGAATCATTCTCGGAGATCTGTGATCAATGCAACGGCCGCGGTGTGTTGCTTCACGAAGACGCCGCAACTGTGGGGACGCCGCTACCGACCAACGAGGACGACGCGTAGAACGTTTCGCGGTCGACGATTCGCGCCCCGTCGGTTTTTCACCCTGAGCGTGGGGGGCTATGATGCACCCGCACCTCAGGGCTGTGCGCCGGTTAAGCGCGGCGCGAGTTCGATTGGCCCACCACTTCGGAGGACAGAAGAATGTATGCGATCATCGCCGCGGGCGGTAAGCAGCAGAAGGTTTCAGAAGGCGACGTCGTTGACGTCGAACGGATCAAGGCGCAAGGCGACGTCACGTACACGCCGCTGCTGCTTGTGAAGGACGACGGCACGGTCATCTCCGACAAGAAGGCCCTCGCAAAGGCAAAGGTTACGGCCGAGATTCTTGGTGAGCGTCGTGGGGAGAAGATCGATATCTTCACCTACAAGAACAAGACCGGGAACCGCCGCCGTATGGGCCATCGCCAGACGTACACGACCATCAAGGTCACGAAGATTTCAGCCGGAGCAGCGAAAAAGGCTGCGAAGCCGAAAGCCACCGAGGAGAGCTAAGCATGTCAAAAACCAAAGCCAGCGGTTCGTCTCGGAACGGCCGCGATTCGAAAGCAAAGCGCCTCGGTCCGAAGGTGTTTGACGGGCAAACTGTGACGGCGGGTTCGATCCTGGTGCGTCAACGCGGTACCCGGATCTATCCCGGTCTCAATGTTGGCAAGGGCAGCGATGATACGCTGTTCGCAAAGGCTGAAGGTACCGTCAAGTACGGCCAAAGCAAGGGTCGTCGTCACGTGAGTGTTCTCGTCGACTGACGAACCGACATCCCGATGGTACAGGACACGGGAGGTGGCCTTGTTCGTTGATAAGGTCCGCATCTCTATCAAGGGGGGAGCTGGTGGTGCGGGTGTCGCTTCTTTCGTCCGTGAAAAGGGGTTGCCGAGAGGGAAACCCAACGGTGGCTCAGGTGGCTCCGGTGGTGACGTCATCCTCCGAGCAACCCACGATGTTGCTTCCCTCATTTCGTATTCACGTCACCCTCATTGGAGGGCTAGCGACGGTACCCACGGTGAGGGTGACCTTCGCAACGGTGCCGCCGGGGAGGACAGGATTCTTCTTGTGCCGTTGGGGACACGTGTCGTTCTTGACGATGGCACGGTGATTGCTGACCTCGTAAAACACGACACACAGATCACCCTTGCGCGTGGCGGACGCGGCGGACGCGGCAACGCTGCGTTTATGACGCCGCGCCGCAAGGCCCCGTCATTTTGCGAACAAGGCGAGTACGGCGACGAGCTGTGGGTGACGCTCGAACTACGGTTACTTGCTGACGCCGCGCTGATCGGGTTTCCGAACGCCGGCAAGAGCACGCTGATCTCACGTGTCTCGGCGGCGAAACCGAAGATCGCGGACTATCCGTTTACCACGCTCACTCCAAACCTCGGCATGGTGCGTCTTGAAGACCGCGAATTCTTACTCGCCGACATCCCCGGGATCATTGAGGGAGCATCCGTCGGTAAGGGACTCGGCCATGAGTTCCTACGACATGTCGAGCGTGCCAGAGTTCTTGTTGTCTTGCTAGATCCGACTCCTCTGCAATCGCTGTCTGTTGGTGAGCAATATGTGGCTCTTCTGCGCGAACTTGCCGGTCATGATGAGACGCTGGCGTCTCGGACTCAGGTCGTTGTCGTCAACAAGATGGACTCCGTCAGCGATCCGTCCGAGATTGAAGCGTGGGCGGCCGAGCTCGGGATCCGGGTACACCTGATTTCGGCCATTGCCGGCACCGGACTCACCGAACTCATTCATGTGATTGCTGACCGAGTTGCTGAACACATCCGGAAAGTGCCCGAGCGCGAGGGCTTTGTCCTCCATCGTCCACTTGAGGAGGGTTTCGCTGTTGGTCGAGACGAAAATACGTGGGTTGTTTCGGGCAAGGCGGCGACGCGGGCGATCAATCTGTCCGACCTCACGGTGCCCGAGGCTGCTGATTTCGCGGCGAAACGGTTGAAGTTCGCCGGGATAGAGGACGCCCTCGTCGAGGCTGGAGCCGTTTCGGGCGACGATGTGCGGATCGGTGACGTTGTATTCGTGTTCGCCGGTGATACCGACGACGTCGAGGACGACGGTGGTTTGCTCGGATGAGATCGAGGCTTTCTCCGTCGGCCACCATCGTGGTCAAGGTCGGCAGTTCGTCCATCACGCACGCCGATGGTGGGGTCGACCCGAGTTCGATCAGTCGAGTTGTTGATCAAGTTGCGACTCTTCACCGGCGCGGTCACGATGTGGTTCTTGTCACCTCAGGTGCCGTGGCAGCCGGGCTACCGGCTCTGGCACGCAAGGAGCGTCCGGCTGACATCGCCGGTCTTCAGGCAGCCGCAGCCGTCGGGCAAGGGCTTCTCATGGAAGCGTACACCGCCGTATTCGCCCGCCACGGTCTCGTCACGGGGCAGGTCTTGCTCACCAAGGACGTGCTTGGAAATCGTCAGCAGTACATCAACGCCCGCCAAACCCTTGAGCGCCTGAGCGAACTGGGTGCCGTCCCGATTGTGAACGAGAACGATACGGTCGTTGTTGATGAGCTTCGGATCGGCGACAACGACCGGTTGGCTGCAATCGTTTCACATATGGTCGGCGCCGAACTTCTCGTCATTCT
>BDTL01000274.1 GCA_002898115.1 bacterium BMS3Bbin02
CGCCACCGACACCGGGTAGCCCGCCGCGAGAGCCATCGCCGACCAGTGGCCTAAAGGGGTCGCGGGGCTGCGACAACTGGAATGAACCGGCAACGACGTTCACCGGCGAGGCCTCCTGTCCGAGACCGTCTGCGACCGCAATGATCGGGCGGGACGGTCCCTGGGATGCTTCGGAAACTGAGGTGAGGACTCCCGAGGAGATCATCATCCATCCGGCGAAGACACCGGCGGCGATGAGCAACAATGACCCGGTGAGAGCGACGACATAACGGTTGCCGGATCTCATTCGCCGACCTCCTGATCGGCGCCGTCGGCAGGGGCGCTGCCGTCCTCTGCTACTTCATCGATGATCTTCACCAAAACACCGGTTCGCGTGAAGAGTCGCAAGTTAAGATCAATCGTCAATTCCGACACCGGGCGGCGTTGTCTGACTGTCGTGTCCTCAGCCCCATCCTCCCCGGCGTCCCCGGCCTCCTCAACGACCTCCGTCGGACTGAGCGTGATCGAGTCGGTCCGAACAAGGCGATCCATGGCCTCGATGCCGTAGAGAAATCCAAGCACCTCAAAATACTGGCCTGTCACGGTGACAGAAACGGCTACCTCGAACACGGGTGTCTCGGTTTCGGCCACACCCGGCGCCGGTGGCGCCAGAGATATCTGAGATATCCGAACACCGGTGCTATCCGCGAGGAAATTGATATCGGAAATGAACGCCGCCTGGTCCGGTTCCTCGGGGATCGAGCTTTGCATGGCGCCAATCGCAAACTGGTACGACACCTCGTTTGCCTTGATCTCCTTGAGTCTGGCCAGACGAGTTTGCAGTGACAAAGTCTGGTCCTCCTCGGTTTGTAACTCCTGAGTTACGCGATCGACGTCGGCGTTCTGTGGGCCGATCACGAGCATCCACCACAGCAACGTTACGAACAGAACCCCGAGGAGCCCGAACACGAGAGCGGAACGCTTCACGGGTTCATCTCGGGAATGCGGGCCTCGCGTCTCTGAGCGTCCGCTGCGGTCGTCAACGTTGTTTGGCTCGTATAGTTGAGAACCTCGATTTCGCCCTCAAGAGCATCGATGATGGTAGAAACCCAGGTCCCCTCACCGGCCGGGAAGGTATCCGCATCGAGGGACCGCAGCCAGGCGGAAACATCCGGGAAATCGAATGCAACGCCGGTCATCTGGATCGAGCCGACTCCCGGCGTATCGATCGCAAGATTGGTGGTCCCGCTAAAGCTCGTCAACCATGTGCGGTCCGGGATGACGCGCGAGAGGTCGTTCAGTACCCTCCCCCACGACACATCGCGGGCCAGGATAGTTTCCAGTGTCGCCCTCTGGGCGGTGTACTCCGCCAGGAGGTCCTCCATCGATGAGAGTTCGGCAATCTGGGACTTGTAACCGTCGTTCGTCGCCCGTTGATCTTCGATCTTGGTCTCAATGTCCCCGACCCGGCCGCCAAGGAGCGTCGTGACGACGGCCAGGACCGCCAAATAGGTGATACCCGCGATCACAAGTCCGGCGATCCTGCGGCGCCCCGCCTGTTTCTGGAAACTCTCCGGAGGGAGCAGATTGATGGCCCGCATCTAGAGCTCCCCCCAGAGACTCAACCCGATCGCCGTTGGCAAGACGGGCTGTGCTGCCTGCATTTCGTCGTCCGAAAGCCCGACCCGACCCACATTGACGAGATCGAGAATTCGTGCCGGTTCCAGAGGAATCCCCAGGTCACCCGCCAGCCGGTTCGCCAGGTGCGGCATTCGAGCGCCGTTGCCCGCAACAACGAGGCGCACGACTTCTTCGTTGTTGTTCTGCGAACGAAAGAACGTTACCGAACCCCGAACTTCCTCGATCAGCTGATCCCCGGCACGCGTCAGGATACCTCTGGCGGCTGAATCCTCATCCTCGGTTTCCATGCCGCGTTCAGGCTCCACGCCGACGCGCGCCTTCGTTTCTACCGCGACTTCACGGTCGAGGCTCATCCCTTCCTCAAGTGCCTTCGTGAACTCGTCACCCCCCCGAGGCAACAGCCTGACGAATCTTGCAGATCCACCCTTCGCGATGACGACCTGCGTCACCGTTGCGCCGATGTCAACAATGAGCTGCAGTGGATTGTCGACTGCGGGAGCCATTCCGTACACCGCTCGCACAAGCCCGAAGCTCTGTAGGTCAATCGCCTTTGGTGAAATCTTTGCTGCACCGAGAACCCTCATCAACGTATCGACGACATCCCGGTGCACCGCAACCACGAGGATGGACATCATCGGTTCGCCGCCCGGCGTCACGAACTCTTCAAGCGGCACGAAATCAAGGACCGCCTCATCTACGCCCATAGGAATGGAGTCTTGCACCTGGAAAGGCAGGGCCTCGGCGAGTTCGTTTTCCTCCATTTGCGGGAGGTCGACCTGGCGCACGACAAGACGCTGATTGGCGGTACCAACAACGACACCTTTGCGAGGAAGCTTGTGTCGTTTCCAGATCGCAGCAACGACCTCGGCTACCGCGCCTTCGTCAAGAATATCGCCGGCGAGCACAGCACCAGGGGGGAGAGGCATCTCGACAAATCTACGCAGAGTACGTTTGGCTTTGGAGGTGTCTAAGACTGCGACCCGGACTGCTTCACCGCCTATGTCCAGCCCAATTGAGACCGCCATCTCTTCTCCACCTAGGAAACTCCGCCTTCCAGCAGTTAGTGGGTCCCGCCGAGGACTAACTACCAAACTGAAACGAGCTTAGGCATCGGAGTATCGCCACCACAAACTGAATCAATCTCGGAACCCGCGATGGGGCTAGATGAGGTACCAATCCAGAATCTGGTCGCCTGCGACTATGGCTACATACGCTCCGAGAACTAGATAGGGGCCAAACGGAATGGAGTCCTTTCGCCCCTTGACCCCGGTGATCAGGAGCAGAATTGAGAGCACCCCACCTAGCAAAAAGGCAAAGAAGAACGCCACGCCTATCCGTCCCCACCCCAGGTAGCCCGTAAACATTCCCAGAAGGACCGCCAGTTTCACGTCGCCGAACCCGAATCCACCCGCAGGAGCGACCAGCGCGACGACCAGCAGAGCGCCGAAGTAGACCAGCCCCCCGAGCAGCGCGCGCACCGCACCCTGAGGGTCGCCCGCCATCAAGGCCCCACTGATAAGCAAGACTGCACCGACAACGACACCGGGATACAGGATCCGATTCGGGATGAGCTTGTGATCAAGATCGGTGAGAGTCAATGTGATCGTAACTCCGGCGAACCACAGATACGCCGGCAGCACCCAGTCGATACCAATGACAGCGACCGTGCTCACGAAGATGACTCCGGTCAGGACCTCGACAACGAGATATCGAACGGAGAAGCGAGCACCACACTCACTGCATGTACCGCGCAACATCAGCCACGAGATAACCGGAATGTTCTCACTCCAGGGGATTTCGTGGCTGCAATGGGGACATGCTGATCGAGGCCGAAGCACGGATCGCTTGAGGGGTACCCGATACGCGACAACGTTGATGAACGAACCGATGGAGAGTCCGAGGAGACCCAGGATGCTAAGAACTATGACCTGGTCAGCCATGCCGGAACCTCCTCCTAGCGTGTTGCGTCATGGAACCCTACTTGTGGGTGGGAGAATCTCGCGGATCTGACACGGATGCCCGAAACGCGAGAGAGGGACGGTGAAACCGTCCCTCTCTTACGTGTAATCCGAGCTGCCCTATGGAGTCGGGAAGCCGCCGGTCACCCAGCCGGTAGGTGCACCTGCCGCCGTTGGGCACGCCAGTGTGGTACCCGACGCCACGGCGTTGTAGAACGTGCCACCGGTCGCTGACGAGTCTTCGAAGATTGCGAAGATGCTGCCAGAATCGCTGGTCCGTGTGAGACACACGACATCGTCATTCGACGAAACGCTCATCGCAACAACAACGCCCTCTTCGACAGTGCTCGTGGAGCTGTCATCCAGGATGATGCTCGACTCGAACGCCTTCAGGTCGGCCTCGACGGTTGTGAACGAAGTGTTGTCAACCCAGACACCCTTCTCGGCGAGAAGAACGTTACGCAGTTCTGCCTGGACCGCACGGTCCTGGGCACGACTACGGAAACCGAGGAACGACGGGATGGCAATAGCAACAAGAATTGCAATGATAAGCACTACAACCATCAGTTCAATGAGGGTGAAACCCTCTTCCTTTTCGAGACGCTCGCGCATCCAACGCATATGCAAACCTCCATGTAGATAATGAGATTACGAGGCGGTGGATATCACTCGCCTATGCTGTTTCCATCGGCGATCGGGCCGAAAAAGTTGAGCGATTTCTCGCCTCACAACCCACCGAACCGGCGCAGCGCGCACGTAATCGAGGAAGGGCCGTCCGGGTGCGATGGGCACACAGGACGCCACCGACCCGAGTCGCTACACAATCGCGGCGAGGTTGAATATCGGTAGGTAGAGCGCAATGAGGATGCCACCGACGGTGATCCCCATGACGACAATGAGCAGCGGCTCGATGAGACTGGTGAGAGCGCTCACCATGTCGTCGACCTCACGATTGTAGAAGTCTGACACTTTGCCCAGCATCGCGTCGAGTGCACCGGTTTCCTCACCGACTGTCATCATCTGAACAACCATCGGTGGGAAGATATCGTGACGCGAGAGGGGCTCGGCGAGCGACTCGCCGTCGCGCACCGACGCCTTGACGTCTTCAAGCGCCCTCGACATCTTGCGGTTCCCGGAAGTTGCGGACACGATATCGATCGCCTGCAGAATCGGGACCCCCGTGCGGCTCAGCACCGCGAACGTTCGTGCAAACCGCGACAAGGCGGTCTTGTGCGCGAGCTTCCCGAAGACCGGGATCTTTAGCTTGGCGCTATCCCACATGTACCGTCCCGATTCGGTCTTCTTCCATTTCTGGAACCCAAAAACGAATCCGACGGTCCCAAGAATGAGCGCCCACCAGTAGTTCGTCATGATGTTCGACAGAGCAACGAGAACCAGGGTCGGCGCCGGCAGGGATGCACCGCCTCCCATCTCTTCGTACATGTCAGCGAAGATGGGGACAACGAACACGATCATTGCGGTTGTCACGAAGAGAATCAAGACACCGACAACGATCGGATACGCCATGGCGGACTTGATCTTGGAGCGAAGGTTGAGATTGGCTTCGAGCATATCGGCGAGCCGCTCAAGGGTTTCATCGAGTACACCGCCCACCTCCCCGGCCTTGATCATCGCGACGTACAGTTCGCCGAACACCTTCGGATGTTTCTCCATAGCCTGGGATAGGGAGGTTCCCTTTTCGACGTCGGAGCGCACCTGACGAATGACGGTTGCCAGCGAGGCCGACTCCGTCTGGTCGACAAGCACTGCGAGAGCGCGAATAAGGGACAGACCGGAGTTCACCATCGTTGCGAACTGGCGCGAGAACAGCACCACATCTTTGGCTTTGACCCGGTCGGAGAGTCCCGGGATCTTGATCTCCATCTGCAGAGCGGAGGATTTCTGCGCCTCAACTGTGATGGGTGTCAGACCCTTTTCCCGTAACGACTTGACGACAAGACTCTGCGACTGGCCCTGCACTTGCCCGGACCTGATCTGGCCCTGTTTATCGCGAACCTTGTAGGTGAATGTTGTCGCCATCACATGGCTCCTTGCAAGATTGCGTCAAAGACGTCGGCGTCCTGGCATCGCTCGCGGGCAACCGTCTCGGTCACAGATCCTTTGCGGACCAGCTCAACGAGGGCGGCGTCCATGGTCTGCATGCCGAACTTCCCTCCCGCCTGCATCGCCGATGCGATTTGGTGCACCTTGCCTTCGCGGATCAGGTTGCGAATAGCCGCAGTGGCGACCATGACCTCTATCGCCGCGGCACGACCCTTGCCGTTCTTGGTGCGCAACAGTTGCTGACTAAGGACTGCCTGCAGGGAGCTGGCAAGCTGGACACGCACCTGCTGTTGTTGGTGCGGGGGAAACACGTCAATGATGCGCTCTATGGATTTCGGTGCGTCCTGTGTGTGCAACGTGGCGAAGACGAGGTGCCCTGTTTCGGCTGCGGTGATCGCCGTTGATATCGTCTCGAGATCCCGGAGCTCACCAACGAGGATGACGTCGGGATCCTGGCGGAGAGCATGTTTAAGGGCCGACGCGAAGCTGATCGTATCCGTCCCCACTTCGCGCTGGTTGACAACAGACATCTTGTGGCGATGAGTGAACTCAATCGGATCCTCAACGGTGATTATGTGGTCGGCCCGCGAAGAGTTGATCAGATCAATGATTGACGCAAGCGTCGTGCTCTTCCCAGACCCTGTGGGACCTGTGACTAAAACCAGTCCACGCTGGTATGTGGCGAACTCGTGGACAATCTCAGGCATACCCAGCTCCTCAAGGGAGTACACCTCGTTGGGAATTGCTCGCATGACGGACGCAACAGCGTCGCGTTGGAAGAAGACGTTGACACGAAACCGACCGATACCCGGAACCGGGTGCGAAGCATCAAGCTCACGAGTTTCTTCGAGTTCCTCGCGTTGGCGGCCGGTGAGGATCTCGTAGATCATCGAACGCAGCGGCGCCGGTTTTAGTAACCCGAACCCATCCACGGGATACAACGACCCGTTGACGCGCACCTGTGGGGGCGAACCGGCCGTGAGGTGGAGGTCTGAGCCTCCTCGTTCCACCAGCTCGCGCAGAAGGTCGTTCACATGTGGTCGCTCCTCCACCACCGCACGCCCTCCGAGATCCGAAGTCAACCGTTCCTGGGTTTCCCGGCGCGTTGCAGCACCCTCGTCCGCGCCTCCGAGCGATGACGCAACGTCGAGTCCGATGTAGGCAGGTGCGATACACTCCTGGAGCAACGATCGAGACGCGAGGGCAACGGTGATGTTGCGCCCGACAGCCTGGCGGACCAGTTCGGCGCGCTCCTCATCGAGGGGATCGTCGACCGCGATGACCAGAGCTCCACTTTCCTCGATCTCGATCGGAAGCACCTGAAGTTCCTGAGCGAGTTCCGCCGAGAGCTTACGGAGGGCTGCCGGATCCGGGAACACGCGTTCCG
>BDTL01000275.1 GCA_002898115.1 bacterium BMS3Bbin02
TGGCACGAAGTATCAAACTCGAAATGGTTCGTAACATCGGCATCATGGCTCACATTGATGCTGGTAAAACGACGACCACCGAGAGGATCCTGTACTACACCGGCCGCACGTACAAGATTGGTGAGGTGCACGAGGGTGCTGCCGTCATGGACTGGATGGAGCAGGAGCAGGAACGCGGAATCACGATCACGTCGGCCGCCACGACGTGTATCTGGGACGATCACACCATCAACATCATCGATACGCCCGGCCACGTCGATTTCACCGTCGAGGTAGAACGGTCGCTGCGTGTCCTCGACGGTGCCGTTGCAGTCTTCGATGCCGTTTCGGGTGTGGAACCACAGTCCGAGACTGTGTGGCGCCAGGCCGATAAATACGCCGTCCCCCGAATCTGTTTCATCAACAAGATGGATCGAATTGGCGCGGACTTCTTCGCCGCGGTGGATTCGATTATCGATCGCCTCGGTAGTAATCCGGTTGCGCTGCAGATCCCTGTGGGATCCGAAGGTGATTTTTCCGGCGTCGTCGATCTCGTCGAGATGAAGGCGATCGTCTACCAGGACGACGACGGGGCGAACTGGGAAGTCATCGACATCCCCGCTGAGCTCAAGGATCAAGCCGACGAGTACCGCGCCAAGCTACTCGATATTGTCGCCGCCGAAGACGGTGATCTGCTGGAAAAGTACCTTGCAGGGGAAGACATTGGTGCCGAGGAACTTCGCGGCGCGATTCGACGCGGCACTATTGCCCACGATTTTGTGCCAGTCCTTCTCGGTACCGCGTTTAAGAACAAGGGTGTGCAACCGCTGCTCGACGCTGTCGTGTCATACCTCCCGAGTCCTCTTGACCTGCCTCCCATGACCGGTTTTAGGCCGGGCAAGGAACATGAGTTAGTCGAACGCAAACCAAGCGATGATGAAGCATTCTCGGCGCTCGCTTTCAAGATCATGTCGGACCCTTACGTCGGTAAGCTCACCTACTTCCGTGTCTACTCCGGTACCGCCAAAAAGGGCGATACCGTTGTGAACACGACGAGTGGGAAAAAGGAGCGTTTCGGCCGGTTGCTGCGCATGCATGCAAACGCCCAGGAAGACATTGACGAGGTCCGGACCGGTGACATCGTCGCCGCCGTTGGTCTGAAGGCAACCAAGACCGGGCACACGCTGTCGGCTCAGAACGCTCCGATTCAGCTCGAATCGATGACGTTCCCTGATCCCGTGATCTCCGTCGCCATCGAACCGAAGAACAAGGCCGCCCAGGACAAACTTGGTGAGGGCTTGATGCGCCTCGCGGAAGAGGACCCGACATTCGTGGTTCACACCGACGAGGAAACCGGTCAGACGATCATTGCGGGGATGGGTGAACTTCACCTTGACATCCTGGTTGACCGTCTGCGTCGCGAGTTCAAGGTTGAAGCCGATGTTGGTCGTCCACAGGTCGCGTACCGTGAGACGATCAAGAAGGCCGTGACCGGCATCGATGGCAAGCTCAAGAAGCAGACCGGTGGTTCCGGTATGTACGGCCATGTCGTCATCAATCTCGAACCAGGGGAGCCCGGATCAGGATTCGAGTTTGTTGACAAGATCAGGGGTGGTTCCGTGCCACGCGAGTTCATTCCCGCTGCCGAAAAGGGTATGCGAGATGTGCTCGAATCCGGGGTACTCGCCGGTTACCCGCTCGTCGATATCAAGGCGACGCTGGTTGACGGTTCGAGCCACAACGTTGACTCAAACGAGATGGCGTTCCGGATCGCCGGTTCGATGGCCCTCAAGGCCGCCGCCGAACGTGCGGGCATCAAGCTCCTAGAGCCAATCATGGAGGTTGAGGTCGTTACCCCCGAAGAACACATGGGAGATGTCATTGGTGACATCTCCTCTCGTCGAGGAAAAGTTGAGTCCATGGATTCCCGTGGACCTGCCCGAGTAGTAAACGCAATGACACCGCTGGCAGAGATGTTTGGCTACGTGAGCGATCTTCGCTCTCGTACCAAGGGTCGCGCCAGCTACAGCATGCAGTTCCATTCGTATCAAGAAGTCCCGACCGCCGTGGCGCAAGAAATTGTTGCCAAGGTCCGTGGCGAGTAGAAGGAGTCGCCGTTATGGCTAAGGAGAAGTTTGAGCGGTCGAAGCCGCATGTGAATGTTGGGACGATGGGTCATATTGATCATGGGAAGACGACGTTGACTGCTGCGATTACGCGGGTGTTGGCTGAGACTGTTGGTGGTGGGACTGAGTTCACTGCTTTTGATCAGATTGATAAGGCTCCTGAGGAGCGTGAGCGTGGTATTACGATCGCGATTTCTCATGTGGAGTATGAGACGGCGAATCGGCATTATGCGCATGTTGATATGCCGGGTCATGCTGATTATGTGAAGAATATGATTACGGGTGCGGCGCAGGTTGATGGTGCGATTTTGGTGGTGTCGGCTGCTGATGGTCCGATGCCGCAGACGCGTGAGCATGTGTTGTTGGCTCTCCAGGTGGGGGTTCCTCGGATTGTTGTTTTCCTGAATAAGGTTGACATGGTTGATGATGAGGAGCTGCTGGATTTGGTGGAGTTGGAGGTCCGGGAGTTGTTGTCGGAGTATGAGTTCCCGGGTGATGATGTTCCGGTGATTCGTGGTTCGGCTTTGAAGGCTTTGGAGGGGGATGCGGAGGCGTCGGCGCAGGTGTTGGAGTTGATGGCTGCGGTTGATGAATATGTTGAGATGCCTGAGCGTGATTTGGATAAGCCGTTTTTGATGCCGATTGAGGATGTGTTTTCGATTACGGGTCGGGGGACGGTGGTGACGGGTAAGGTTGAGCAGGGTCAGCTCAGTGTTGGTTCTGAGGTGGATATTGTTGGTATCCGTGAGTTGCAGAAGACGACTGTGACGGGTGTTGAGATGTTCCGTAAGTTGTTGGATTCGGCTCATGCTGGTGACAATGTGGGGTTGTTGTTGCGGGGGACGGGTAAGGATGATGTTGAGCGTGGTCAGGTGATTGCTGCTCCGGGGTCGATTACTCCTCATACGTTGTTTGAGGCTCAGGTGTATGTGTTGACTCGTGATGAGGGTGGGCGTCAGAATCCGTTTTTTGATGGGTATCGTCCGCAGTTTTATTTCCGGACGACGGATGTGACGGGGTCGGTGTCTTTGCCTGAGGGTACGGAGATGGTGATGCCTGGTGATAACACTGAGATGACGGTTGAGTTGATTAATCCGATTGCTATGGATGAGGGTTTACGGTTCGCGATTCGTGAGGGTGGTCGCACTGTTGGTGCGGGCCGAGTCACAAAGATCATCAAGTAGCAGCCCCGTTCCGGTAGCGGAACTGCCGATAAGAGATAGACGTGGCGCTGTCCCGGGTGATCCCGGGGCAGCCTCCACATTGAGAGGAAACGACAATGGCCTCCGACAAGAGACCGCCGATCACGCTCGCTTGCGAGAAGTGCAAACGACGTAACTACGTCACAACAAAGAGCAAAACCAACACCCGCGAGCGTGTCGAGTTGAACAAGTTCTGCAAATGGTGCCGCGCACACCACCCGCACAAGGAAACCCGCTAACGGGGTTCTGCACCCGCCGGGCCCCGGTTGAACCCAGGGCAGCACGAGCAGACCTTGATCGAATAACGCTGCCCCTTAGCGCGCATGACGCTCCTACGACGCGAGTAGTTGGCGGACCTCGTCGTCGCTCGTCTGGGTGAAGTCGCGATAGAACCATCCCACGGCTTCGAACGGATCCGGTGTGGTGACGACGAAAAACTGATCGACCAGGGGAGCGAGCTCCCAGTTCGCGGACCGGGGCGCCACCGGGACGGCAACGATCACGGTGTTCGGTTCGCTTACTTTTGTTGCTTCCACGGCGGCCCGCATCGAGGACCCGGTGGCGATCCCGTCATCGACGAGAATTACGTCTTTTCCGGTGAGGTCGGGTTGCGGTCGATTGTCTCGATACTCTCGTTCGCGACGTTCGAGTTCGATCAGCTCTTGCTCGACCGTGGCATCGATGCATGCGGTGTCGATCTCGAATTGCCGAATCACAGCGTCGTTGAGAACGATTACCCCGCCCGTGGCGATAGCCCCCATTGCGAGTTCGCGATGTCCGGGAACACCGAGCTTCCGTGCAACATAGACATCGAGCGGCAGGTCCAGGTGGCTCGCGACCTGTGCGGCTACGGGAACACCACCGCGTGGCAGTCCCAGCACAATGCCGTCGGTCACGTCGCCAAGCCGTGTGCTCAGTAGCTTTCCGAGCACGTCACCTGCGTGGTATCTGTCCTGGAACTGCATCATCTCGACACCGCCGTTGGTCCTATCGTACTCTTTCGAGCGGATACTCGGAGCGGCTATTCCGGTAGTTGCCTACTCGGAATCGACCGGAAACCACTCCAGTTCGTAGTTGCCGTTGGCGTTCCAGATGATCCAACCCAGTCCCCGGTTTTCGGCCTCGGTTATCTGCGCCAGAACCTGGTCCGGGGTGTAGTAGAAACCTTGCAGCCAGGGGCGAATGAGCGAGGGCCCCTTGAGCCGTGCCATACCGAGATCGAGCGAATGCGCAACGACCGGTCCCGGGAAATCGTTGGGGTCATCAAACCCGATCCATCCCGGGCTGTAGTGACTCGGGTACAGCATGGGGCTGAGAGCATCGGTCACTGTCGAGAGCTCTTCGGGTCGCTGGCCGATGCCTTCGTCTGTTGGTGATGCCATGGTGATGCCAAAGATGTCGGCCGATATTGCGCACCCCATGCCGTGGAGCAGGGTACGTGCCTCGGCGAGGAACTCCTGGATGATTGCCACGCGTTGAACCTGGGTTGTCGGGAAGATCTGCCGAACCCTTGCTGCAGTCTTCCCGTCCGGAAAGCGGATGTAGTCAAACTGGATTTCGTCGAAGCCGAGCTCACATGCTTCGGCGGCCAGTGCCAGCGGATATTCCCAGTTGGCCTTGTCAGTGGCGTTAATCCATGTGCCGGCAAGAGCAGCGTCTGGATCACCCTTCGACCACACAGAATCCTCGAACGTGACAATGCGGGTGATCGTGTAGAGGTCGCGCGCTTTCGCCTCGGCAATGTACGCCACCGGGTCATAGACGTTGCGGTTAGCGCCGATCTCGGCAGCCTTCGGTACCTTTGAGTTGTACAACAGGTATCCCGACTCATCTTTGGTGTCGAAGACGAGAGCGTTCACCGTGGTTGCGTCCGCGATGGCCAGGATCGCCTCAAAGGCCTCCTTGTCGGGTGCGACTGCGCGTGATACCCGAATCGCTCGAACGATCCGGGGTGCCATCGTGATACTCAGTGTCGATTCCCCGGTCCACATGACCTCGGTCGGAAGCCATGCGGGTCGAGAAGCAATGACCGAACCCGCCAGGGCGCCGTCCAGTATGAACGACCCGTCCGCGTCGGTCACGGCTTGAACCTCGCCCGCGGTCACGGTTGCTCCTGGGAGCGGTTCTCCGTCGGTCGTTATCACCGTACCGGTCGTTGAGAATCTCGGAAGCGTCGTCGTTGTTGTCGACGTGGTTGTGGTGGTGCTCGTTGTTGTTGAGCTCGTCGTTGTGGTGAGCGGCGTTATCGTTTCAAGCACGGTGCTCGTGGGAGAACGCGATGTGCACGCAGCAGCGATAAGGGTGAACGCGAGCACTGCGCCAATGACGCGACGGGAGACCATGGGAGGAATCGTAACGGGAGGACCGAGTTGTGCGGTGTAATCCAGTGACCGCCGTTCGACCCGTCGATGCTGAGACGGGTATGCTCGCGAAATGCCACTCTCTGATGTCAACGGTCGTTCTTACGGTCCGCAAACGGTACACCTCACAGAAACGCTCTCCCGTCAGTTCGTGAGTGCGACGGGGGACGACGAGTCCCGGTGGGTCAATGCTGCTCCGCCATCGTTCGCTGCTGCGTTGCTGTTTGCCGTTGCCCCAGAGTTCCTCACCGATCCCGATGTTGTGCCCTTCACAAGGGTTCTTGTTCATTCCGACCAGCGCTTTAAGTGGTCAGGCCCCCTCAGCCACAACTCAGTGTGGACCGTTGCCGCAACGGTGACATCGGTCCGCTCTCGCGGGCCTATGAATTTTGTCACTCTTGCGGCCGAAGCCACCGGGGACAATGGATCGTCGCTGGAGTCGACGTCGGTGTTCCTCATGGGCGACAAAGCGGGTACAGGCGCCACCGACGAGCGCGCGGAGCCTTCGATTGCTGAGCATGCGGCCAACGAGTCCGTTGCCGCTGTCCATCTCGATGACGGAGCCGAACCGACTCAGATAGCGAAATCCGTGAGTCGTCTCGGGCTGATGAAATATGCAGCGGTGAGCGGAGACTTCAACCCTGTCCATCTCGATCACGATTCGGCGGTTGCGTCGGGTCTCGCCGGCATTGTTGTGCATGGTTTGTTGATGTCTTCGTGGATGCTGCAAGTCGCGGTGGCCGGCACGTCGGGGGATGCTCCTCTTGTGGACGCCAGGATCCGATTCAAGAATCCCCTCTTTCCGGCCGAGCAAGCAACGATCACGGGATCGATGAACACGTCGGGTGAAGGTCTAACGGCATCGTTGAATGCGACCAGCGGCGATGTGACGCTTGCCACGTGTCAGGCAGCGATCGTGCGGGGCGGGTAACCCGATGCAGACCGATGCAGTCAGAAACAGTGAAGAGGAGTTGATTGCCGCCGCAAAGACCGGCGATACATCGGCTTTCTCGGAACTAGTGCGACGACATCAGCATGAGGTGTTCACGTTGGCCTACCGACTGGTTGGCGATAGAGATCAAGCAGCGGACGTTTCTCAAGAAGCGTTCATCCGTGCATGGCGCCATCTGGAGAAGTTCCGCGGTGATGCCAAGTTTTCGACGTGGCTGCATCGGATTACCGTCAATGCTGCATGGTCATTCCGTCGCAAGGCGAAGCGTCATGAGGCTGCCAGCCTGGACGAATTCGTCGTGAGTCTGCCCGAAGTCAGAAGCGTTGAGCCAGAGCGCGCCGCCGAAAGTGCCACGATGCGCCCCCGGTTGTTGCAAGCCCTCAATGGGCTTTCACCATCGGTGCGGTCGGTGGTTGTTCTGCGCGACATCTACGACTGGTCGCATGCCCAGATCGCCGAGCACCTTGATATTTCCGTGACCGCCGCGAAAGTCCGCCTCCATCGCGGGCATAAACAACTGAAGTCCCGACTGTGGGATGAATACGGGAGGGATGTATGAGAGCTACGTGTTCTTTGGCGAAACTGTGGATGCCCGGTTTCGTTGATACACCGGTGACCCCGGGTCTGCACGGCCACCTAGAAACCTGCCTCGGATGTCAGGCCGAGATGGCGAAGTACAAGCGGCTTCATCGCGAACTGGCGTCTCTTGCCCCGGTCGCTGAGCTTGCGCCGGCCGGGTTTGTGGCTGCTGTCGGTATAGCAATCGCCGAGGGTGTTGCGACCGTTGAAACCCCCGAAAAGGGCTACGCCGCGGCGACCGCGGCGATCGCGGTGACCGGGGCGACGCTAGTTGCCCTCGGTGCCGCCGCGTTTCTGCGCCGCCGCCACGCCCATTCCGCGGGCTAAACTCTCAGATAGGGACCACGACGTTTTACACTTTCGGGTGAAGCACCATATACTCACACGTCGGCCTCCGGTCGTAGAGGGGTGTAGCTCTAACGGCTAGAGCGCTGGTCTCCAAAACCAGAGGTTGTGGGTTCGAATCCCACCACCCCTGCTTGTCAAGGAAGGATTGCCCGTGAATCGAGAGATGCGACGCCTCCAGGCCAAGGAGGAAGAGCGCGCCAAGAAGCGACGTCAACAGGGCCCGGCCCCGCGGCGTAAACGCGCAAGCGCGCAGCAATTCATTCGTGAGGTTCGCCAGGAGATGAAGAAAGTAGCGTGGCCAACTCATCGAGAGTTGACGACGTTCACGGTTGTCGTGCTCATCACGACCACAACTCTTACCGGTCTCACTTTCGGTCTTGATTGGGTCCTGCGCCAGGCGTTCCTCAAGGTGCTGGGGACGTAAGGAATGAGCGATGTGACCGAGGTACCCGACCTAACAGAATCCGACGAAGAGGCCGATGCTCCGACGCCGTACGTCGAACCGACACCGGAGAGTCCGTACGATCTGCCGGGTTCGTGGTACGTCGTCCACTCCTACTCGGGATACGAGAACAAGGTCAAAGTGAACCTTGAAACTCGTGTGAAATCGATGCACCTCGAGGACAAGATTTTTGATGTCATCATCCCGATGGAAGATGTCGTCGAATTCAAGGGCGGTAAGAAGGTTACCGTCCAGCGTAAGAAGTTCCCCGGCTACATCTTGTGCCGGCTCTATTTGGACGACGATGCGTGGTATGCGGTGCGCAACACCCCGGGAGTAACCGGGTTTGTTGGTTCCGGCACCAAGCCAACCCCATTGTCCAGGCGAGAGGTGGAGCGCATTCTCGGCGTCCGCAAGGATGATGAGGTCGAGAAAGAGAAACCACGGTTTAAGCCGGCCTGGGAGGTCGGCGAAACGGTGCGAGTGGTCACAGGGCCGTTCGCCGATTTCAACGGTATCGTCGAAGACATTAACGTCGACCAATCCAAGGTCCGAGTTCTCGTTGACATCTTCGGTCGCGAGACACCTGTCGAACTCAGTTTCGACCAGATCCTCAAGTTCTAACTCAAGCGAGGTTTTCCAATGGGCCGCAAGAAGCTCATGACCGTTATCAAACTGCAGATTCCCGCCGGGCAGGCATCGCCTGCGCCACCGGTTGGTCCTGCTCTGGGTCAGCACAGCGTCAACATCATGGATTTCGTCAAGGCATACAACGATGCCACCGCGAGCCAGGCCGGGACGATTATCCCGGTAGAGATCTCGGTGTATGAGGATCGTACGTTCACCTTTGTCACCAAGACTCCGCCAGCGGCAGTTCTGTTGCGCCAGGCGGCCAAGATCGAAAAAGGCTCGGCTGAGCCACACAAGATCAAGGTGGGTAGCGTCACACGCGATCAGGTTCGTGACATAGCCGAGACGAAGATGCGAGATCTCAACGCCAACGACATTGACGCAGCAATGTTGATCGTCGAAGGGACGGCCCGTTCGATGGGCTTGCTCGTCGACGGTTAGAAGTCGCAAAGAACCACTGACAGAACGGGCAGTTCCCGTCACATCCCGTGGGAGGCCTTCCGGCCGCCGTACCACTAGGAGAATGAACCATGGCTAAGAACGCCAAAAAGAGAGCCGCCGCACGGCTCAAGTACGACATCGAAACTCGCTACACACCCGAGGCTGCAGTCGCCGCCGTGAAAACGATGGCCTATGCGTCGTTTGATGAGAGTGTCGACGCCGTGTACCTGCTCGGCATTGATCCACGTCAGGCGGAGCAGATCGTGCGTGGCACAGTGAGCCTCCCTCACGGCACCGGCAAGGATGTCCGAGTCTGTGTCTTTGCGAGCGGTGAGAACATTGCTATCGCCGAGAAGGCGGGTGCCGACATTGTCGGTGGCCCGGAACTCGCGGACGAGTTCGCCAAGGGCCGTGCGCTCGATTTCGACGTCACTATCGCAACTCCCGACATGATGCCGGTCGTCGGCAAGCTCGGGCAGCTGTTCGGACCACGGGGCTTGATGCCAAACCCGAAATCAGGGACGGTGACGACGGATGTCGCCAAAACCGTTGCGGAGTTCAAGGCCGGCCGGGTCGAGTACCGCAACGATCGAT
>BDTL01000276.1 GCA_002898115.1 bacterium BMS3Bbin02
AGCTGTCTGGAGCACTTGCTTTGTTGTTCCCCGTCGATACCGGTGGCCCGCACATGGGCGCCGACGACGAAGACGGCGATGTCTCGACCGGTATGGTTGATATCTGGCACTGGGAGACTGAGTGCGCAGCCGGTATCGACTCCGGAGGTCTGGTGAATCCATCCGGTGATGGCAAGGACCCGGGCAACGATGCCACCTGCAACTTCGATGACGAGTGGGCAACTGACGCCGAGACTCGCGAAGACGACAACGGCGCCGGTGCTGAGAACAGTCTGTTCGGTGTGTGGTCCCACTCGAACCCAACCGCGGATGCTCCCGGGGTCTGGTACTTCGAGATGTCCCGGCCACTCCAGACCGGTGATGCACAGGATGTTCAGTTCACGGCCGGTGAATCGACTCTCCTCGCCCTTGCCTACTGGGATGTCGACCTCGGCCCTGACGGCTGGCACGACGACTCGCATGTCCAGTCATCCAATCAGGAGTGGATCGTAGTCAACCTCAAGTAGGTGCTCATCAGATGCCCTGGCTGTCCGTGGGGGTGCTTCACCGCCACGGACAGCCAGGGCGCACGAGTACTCACACACGGAGATGGAGGAACAATGCATGAGTAAGCGACCCGAAACAGCCGAAAGCCCACCTGAGCCTCGTCGAGAAGTCCCGATCCCGTTAAACGGGGTTGATCGCAGAACAGTGCTCAAGTACATCGGTCTTGGCGCCATAGGAGCGGTGCCACTGGTCGCGTCTACTCAGCTCATGGACGGCCTCGTCAGTGACGTAGTTGCCGGACCGGAATCTGTCGACGAGACAGCTCAGTCCGGCTCGGCGAAGACACAATCTACCCGGGTCCGGCAATGGACCATGATTATCGATCTCGCAAGGTGTGACGGTTGCCAGAGCCAGGGAACCGCACCGCAGTGCACGCTCGCCTGCATCGAGGGACACTTCGCGCCGCAACCGATGGAATGGATCGAGGTGTACGAGGCGGAACTCGCCGGCGGTGGTACGCAATTCATCCCGACACCGTGCCAGCAATGTGAGAACCCGCCGTGTGTCAAGGTTTGTCCCGTGGGAGCTACGTTTTCCACTCCTGAGGGTGTAGTCCTCATCGATCAGGACCGTTGCATCGGTTGCCGCATCTGCATGGCTGCTTGTCCCTACGACCGGCGGTTCTTCAACTGGGGCACACCACCCATTCCCCCTGAAGCACTCCTCGCCGACTACAACCCGGAACAGCAGACTCCGGCGACCCGCGGCACGGTTATGAAGTGTGACTTCTGTCCTGAGACAGTACGCGGTGGAACGCTTCCGTTCTGTGTACAGGCGTGCCCGCAGGACGCGATTTGGTACGGGGACTTCGAAGAGGACATCGCCACCAACGGTCGTCAGATCGTCAAGGCGACCGAGCTGATATCTGAGAGGAACGGCTATCGCCTCAAGGAGCACCTCGGTACCCAACCGAGGGTGTACTACCTCCCCGGTCACGGAGAGGATGTGGGACGTGATCCCGAGGACGAAGGCCGGATGCCAACGGAGTGGCCGTGGATCGAACGGGCCGAGGGAGCAGTCACGTGGACACGATGAGCAACTGGCACGAGCGCCTGGTCCGCAAAACGACGAGGCCAACTCTCGTCACCACATATCGGTATTGGGTATGGCTCGCCTTTCTAGTAGCGGTGTTCGCGAACGGTGTCTTCCAGTACTCGAAGCAGTGGAGCAACGGCCTGTATGTCACAGACATGCGAGATCGCATTTCGTGGGGCTTGTACATCACGGCGTTCGTGTTCTTCATCGGCATTAGTCATGCGGGAACACTGATATCGGCAATCCTGCGAGCATCAAAAGCTACGTGGAGAGCACCGATCACGCGGATGGCTGAGCTCATCACGGCCGTAGCCCTCATTGTGGGAGCTTCGTTCGTGCTCATCGACATGGGTCGGCCCGAAAGGATCTTCAACGTCTTCCGGTATGGACGCTGGCAGTCCCCTATTATGTGGGATGTCATGGCGATCACAACGTACCTGACGGCGAGTGTGATCTATCTCTACGCACCGATGATTCCGGATCTTGCGCTGTATAGGGACAGGCTTTCCAACAAGGTCGGCGTTGCACGTAGATTCTTCTATGAGACCGTCGCGCTGAATTGGAGAGCCCTGCCCAGCCAGGTCAGGCTGCTCGGTAAGGCGATCACCATCATGATGTTGATCATCATGCCGATCGCGGTGTCGGTGCATACCGTCGTGTCGTGGATCTTCTCGATGACGTTGCGTGTCGGTTGGAACACGAGCATCTTCGGGGTGTTGTTCGTTGCCGGAGCGATCTTCAGCGGCGTGGCGACGCTCATCCTTGTCATGGCGGTTCTGAGACGGATCTATCACTGGGAAGAGTATCTCACCCCGAAACACTTCCTCTACTTGGGCTACCTACTTGCAGCCTTTGCGGGGTTCATGATCTACGTGAACATCAACGAATTCTTGACCTCGGGATTCAAGCTCGAGGAGGAGGGTGAGTTCGCGTTCCGGCAACTATTCGTTGATGACTTCGCGTTGATGTTCTGGTTCTACATCATCGGCGGACTGTTGACGCCGATCACACTGATGTTGTTTCGCAGGACCCGCACGATCGCGGGTGTCGTCGTCGCCGCGGTCCTCGTCGATATTGCGATGTTCTTTGAGCGCTACTTCATCGTTGTCACCGGGTTGCGGGTACCGCTGATGCCCTACGAGCCGGCGAGTTACAGCCCGACGTTCGTGGAGTGGTCGATCTTCGTGGCCGGCATAGCGCTGTTCTTGCTGCTCATCACGATTGCGTTGAAGGTTCTCCCGATGTTCGCAATCTGGGAGATGACCGAAGAACACGAACGTAACGTCGCTCGAGAGCCGATACCGATCTTGCAGGGCGCTCACGAGGGAGGCGGGGATGGAGCACCTGAGAGTCCTCCAGATGTGGAACGCCTGGCCGAAGGAGGTGTGTCATGAGTTATCGTCCATCGAGATCCACTGCACGAATCGCGACGTCGGTCATGATCGTGGCGACGATCCTCGGGTTGTCCGGTCCGGCGTTTGCGGCGGGAATTGGGATCAGCGTTGGTGCTCCCGAGAGCGTCGCCGTCGGGCAACAAGTCGAAGTGAAGGCTGTTCTGTCCGAGGACGGTGTGCCCGTCGAAGGCGCGGAGGTCGCGCTCACCTACAAAGCGACCCTTGGTGGCAAGACCGACCGTGTGGAGATCGCCTCCGCCACCACTGACGAGACCGGCACCGCGGTGATGGTGTATGAACAGCGGGCGAACGACAACGGCGAGATGCAGATTGTGTATCTCGGCCCTGGGACTGACCCGGTGGACCCTTTTGAGTTCACGATCGCCGTCGAGAAAGGTGGAGTACAGCTCTATCACTCGGAGTCCGGCGTCAAGATCCCCTTTGTAAACGGGACACTCGTGATCCTCGTGATAGCCACTGTGTGGGTCTTCATTTCCCTTTCGGCAGTACTTCTCGCGCGAGTTGGGAAAGCAGGCATCGTTGAGGATGAAGCATCGGCGGAGTCGGGATCGATGTGGATCGGCGCCCTGCTCGCATTCGCTGCCATTTTCACCGCGGTAGGAATGGTGATCGTATTTGTTAGAGCTCCACTAGCGAATACGGACCTGTCACATCCGGGCGAGTATGAAACCCACATAGATGAGTATGACCGTACCGAGCTCGCCCACGTCGGTGATCTCGATCCCTATGTCGGGTTCGGCCTCAAGGATGAGTCGGCCGCCCAGACGGGTGACCCGGTGGAGGATGGCAAGGTCCTGTCCTTTGAGTACGCCTGCGCGGCGTGTCACGCGCCGTCGGGCCTAGGCGGAGTTGTGGGTCCTGCCCTCATTGGCGAGATTGGATCGTTCAACAACTTCGTCGAGGAGGTTCGCGATGGGCCCAAGGGTATGCCTGCCTACAGCGAGGCCACGCTTTCGGACGCGGACCTTCAGAAGATCTACGACTTTCTTGAGGCGGGGCGGTGATGGAGAGAGGCTGACTGTGCAATAGGACAGTCAGGCGGCTGGTCTACTCGTTCGAGTCAGGCCCAGCTTGCCAGACACTTGCCATTCGTGGACCTGCGGTCCCGGCCGTCTCTAATCGCCGGACGCGTCGCAACCGCTAGCGCTCTACGTTTGGCAAGTGGTCTGGGACCAGGAGCACAGCCTCGGCTCGGGTCGCGGGAGGGAGTGAGGCTGGAACCACGTTCGCGATTGTGGATAGCTCTTCGGCAATCGCTGTCTGCACCGCATCCACAGACACACCCGGCGCAAAGTCCTCTAGCGCACCCGTGGTTTCGGGGATCCAGGACAGTCCCAGGTGGCTGTAGACAGGGACCAGCACGTCGCGAACCGATGCTGCGTCTCGCACGACGACAACACCACCGACGTGGGCGGCGTGTTTGGCGAGCCGTTGACCTACTCCCATGATCTTGTGCGTGCCGCCAATGTTGATTGAGTAGTCGCCGGGGCAGTATTCTCCCGGCACCTCGCCAACGCGGATGTCATCAAGGCCGAGGCGGCTAAACGCAGTCGTGAGCAGGTCGTTCAGCATGACGAAGCGTGATTTGATCTCCGACGGTGGATAGTCGGACGGCATCGTCCATCCAAACGCCACGGTGCCCTCGTGGAACACCGCGGCCCGTCCTCCGGCGAGACGTTCAATCGCTCCAAAGTTGTGAGTGGCCGCTGCCTCGATGGCTTGTGCGTATCCTTTCTCAAGCCGGTCGCGTTTGCCGAAGGCGACGACTCGGTGAGGAACCCATAGTTGAAAGACCTCACCGACATGACCGTCTGATACCTGGCGAAGCAACGTGCGCGAAACTGCCGTATCGAGACCGAGTTGCTCGGGGAATGCGTCAGTTATGAGGGAGATCGCTCGCTTCATGGTGAGCAGGCTACTGACATGAGCAGACGCGCTTTCCATATCGACCGGGGCGAAGGTACCGGGCGTCCCCGTCCGTGCGTTGCGGTGTCTCTCGTCGGGGAAGTCGCCTCAACAACGTGAACCATCGATTCGCCGAGAACCGGGGGAACCTTGGTTCGAGTTCGAAGCGTTGTAGGCTCAGTGGCTGTCTGTTCGTTACCGAGTGAGGATGTGTGTTGAAACGAGTGTTGGCCGTGGCGGCCTTCTCCCTGGTCGTTGCCGCATGCGGCGAAATGGGTGTTCTCGACGGCGCCGGAGATCTGTCGGAC
>BDTL01000277.1 GCA_002898115.1 bacterium BMS3Bbin02
AGTCGCATGGCGTCAGCGCAGGGTTCGGGCCGCGGAGCTAGCACGACTGGCAGTATTGCCACGCTGGGGTCGGTCGCGGCCTGGAACAATGAAGGCTGCAGAGGCTGCCAGCATCGCCAGTATGCCCGCCCAGTCCCCAAACTGCGTGTACAGCGTCGGTCCCTCGGTACGCAGCCGGACCGTTCCAACCAGCGTGACCTCGGTGAGAAGCTCCGTCGTACGGACAATCGTGCCATCCGCCTGAATAAAGGCGGACTTCCCGGTGATCGCGGTATGCACCAGATCCTGCCCGATTGCCGCGGCGTTCACCCTGGTCAAGCCGATGAACTGGTCGCTGGCGGGAGAGGGACCGTAGGAAGATTCGTTGCTCGTGACAACAATGAACTGTCCCCCCTCAAGCGCCTCGTCGCGTAGATAACGAGGGAATGCTCCTTCGAACGAGATCACCGATCCGATATCACCAAACAGTGTCTTGAACACGACAGCGTCATTGCCTCGTTTCATGTCGCGCGGCACCTGATCGAGCTGGGGGATGAAACTCAACAGCTCACGCATCGGTACGAACTCACCAAATGGCACGGGGTGGCGTTTGTCGTAGGTTCCGACGAGGTTGCCACCAGGGGCGTACATGACGTTGACGTTGCGGAACTCATGAGTCGAAAGGCTGAGCGTCCCGCTGATCAACATGTACGCACCGAGCCGTGCTCCCTCAGCGGTGATTTCGTCACGAATCGCGTCGTTGTCAAGCGGTGAAACGGGAGGGCCTGTCGAGTTCTCCGGCCATACCACAAGATCCACCGAGAGATTGGGAAGCGCACGCGTCAGAGCAATGTGCCTGTCGTAGATCCGTTGGTTCTCGTTCTGACACCGGACCTGGGGACATGGTGATCCACCCTGCACGATCGCTACGGTGACCGAAGGTCCACCCGGGGACGGCGCGAAGAAGGTGCCGGCCATAACCAACAGCACCGTTGCAACGGAACCATCGACAAGGTACTTCCAATCGTTCTTGTTTTCCGCGATAAGAACCAATCCGGCTGCAACCGCAATGGTCAGGGCCGACCAGCCTATGGGACCGACCCACTGCACTGACCCGATCGCTCCTGGCAGACCCGCAGTTGCATAACCGACTGATCCCCAGGGAAACCCGCCAAAGGGGAAGTACCCGCGAGCCATCTCGAACCCGACCCACACTCCGATTGTGATAAACCACCACCGACGCTCGGGCCACAGGCGAAACGCCCACAGAACCAAGCTCATCACCGCCATCGTCGTTGCCTGGTACACCGTCAGCGGTAGCCACGCAACGACACCCAACGTCATGATGTACGAGAGCATCAGCCCGAAGAAAACCGCACCGGTGATCCACCCATAGATCAACGCCAGAAACGCTCGCTCCTCGCGACGGATCGCCCACAACAACGGGGCTGGAGCCACAAATGCAAGAACCCCCAAACCGATTGGGGGGAAGGACGCCCAAAGAAGGAGTCCGCTCAAAAGTGCCGCGCCGAGTCCAGCCATTGCGTAGAGACTAGCCGGGCGTGCCAGTATGCAGAGAGTCGCGTAGAGTGGCCAGATGGATGACCTCGCCGTAGCCCTTCAAGCAGCCAACACCGGAGCTGGCGTGCTTGCGTCCCGGTTCGGTGAGCGCCTCCACGTCAGACAGAAGGGTCGCCTTGACCCGGTCACCGAAGTGGACCTTGCATCGGAGAAGGCAATCGTCGCCGTGTTGCGAGAACACCGCCCCGGCGACGGTATCCTCGCCGAAGAGGGTTCGGGTCAAGCTTCAGCAGGACGACGGTGGATCATTGATCCGCTGGATGGCACCGTGAACTTCATCCACGGCATCCCGCACTTCAGTGTGTCGGTCGCCCTGTGGGACGATGACACGGGACTCGTCGGCGTCGTGATCCATCCCGTCTCAAACGAAACCTTCGCCGCAGCTCGGGGGCAGGGTGCGACGCTCAACGGCCGAACGATCTCAGTCAGCTCCGTCACAGCGATGCACCAGGCCGTGGTAGTGACAGGTTTCCCGTACGACCATGACCGATTCGCTCCAGAGTATGCAGCGCCGTTTACCGCGGTACTCGCCGAGGTAAACGGGATACGTCGACTCGGATCGGCTGCTCTCGATTTTGCGTGGGTCGCGGCCGGCCGTTTCGATGCTTACTTCGAGATGACAATCGGTCCATGGGATGGTGCCGCAGGCATTGTCATCCTCTCAGAGGCCGGTGGGCGAACCACCGACCAGCACGGGACACCGTCCACACCCGACATGCCACTGATCATCGCGAGCAACGGGCACCTCCATGAACGTCTGGTTGAGATCATCGAACCCCTCGTACCGCCCCATCTCAGCAATCCATCACGGTGAGGAAGCTTGTTCGTGCGGATAGCGTTGTCCGCCACGACGGCGTCCTCGGCGACACAGTCCTGATCCAGAATGGCGCGATCTTCGCGATCGGTCAGTACGGTGATCTGGCGACTCCCGACGTGGCCGAGAAGCACTTTCCCGGCGGGACGATTATCCCGGGTCTGTGCGACGCCCACTTCCACCCCATCTGGTACGCCGATCTCCTCCACGGGATCTCCCTGAAGTCTGCCACGTCGATCACAGAGGTTCAGAAACGACTCCGCCGTGCCGCAGAGCAGCGTCCCGGTGGGGAAGCGATCCACGCATCTCGTCTCGATGACGACCATCTCGTCGACCGTCGCCTCCCCACTGCAACCGAACTCGATGATGCCGTTGCCGACCGTCCAGTGATCGTCACGCGCTACTGCGGCCATGTCGCCTCAGTCAATACCGCGGCGCTCGCTGCGGCCGGGGTCACCTCAGCCACGCCGGACCCTCCGGGTGGATCTCTTGACCGAGACGACGCTGGCACCCCAACCGGTGTCCTACGCGAAACCGCTATCGGTATCGTGTCGGACGCCGTACCCCGCCCCCGGGTGCAACCTAACGAGTTGCTGCACGCCATGAGGATGCTGGCAGGACTGGGACTGACGTCGATAGGGGCGATGTTGCGCTTCGGCGACGAGGTTGATGCCATGGTCGCCGTCGCCGATCGACTCCCGATAAAGGTGCACGCCTATGTCATCGCAGAGACCACGAACGAACTTCGGGCCGCAAAGTTAACTATCGACGCCGCTTCCGGACGTCTCATCTGGCAGGGTCTCAAGCGTTTCGCCGACGGGTCGTTCGGCGCCCACACCGCGGCCATGTTCGAGCCGTTCGCCGACGTGGACACGATCGGAACCATGCGACTGACCGACCACGATGCGGCACTCGCAAAAGAGTCGCTGGCACTTGGGGGCGATGTAGCGTTTCATGGAATCGGCGACCGTGCAGTGGCCGCGATTCTCGACCAGTTCGAGGATCTCATCGCCGATGGTTACGACCCGACCCGTTTCCGTATCGAACACGCTTCAGTCCTCACCGGAGATCTGATCGACCGCTTCGCACGTACCGGCGTGATTGCCTCCGTCCAGCCTGCATTCCTGCCGTCAGAAATCGACTGGCTGGAAACAAGGGTCGGTACCGAACGGCTACCTCGGACCTACCCGCTACGGTCACTGCTCGACGCCGGCGCGTTGCTTGCGGGCGGTTCGGATTGCCCCGTTGAGGCGCCGAACCCGTTCTGGGGCATGGCAGCGGCGATCGACCGTGCCGGCATCGTCCCCGAGGAGGGTCTGACGTCGGCCGAAGCCCTCGCCCTGTTCACGCAAGGGTCTGGCGCAGCGCTCAAGCAACCGCCCCCAGTCGCCATCGGAAGCCCCGCCGATTTCATCGTGGTCGACAGAAACCCGCTGACCGCGACACCCGACGAGCTGCGAACAACTATCGTGCTCGAAACTTACGTCGATGGTGTGCCGGTTCTCGTCGACAGATCTCTGCCATGGTGGGATGTCTGAACACAGCTACCGGTCACCCACGAGGCCGGAGATCAAGGCACCCTCCGACGCACTGAGACGACGGGCTATCAAACGGCGAGATCGGCCTCGTTGGCATTGTCCTGCGGCAATCCATCGGCGAGCAGCTCAAGATGAAGTTTCACCTGGTGCTCCTCGAAGAACTCGCGGGCAGCGGTTCCGGCTTCATGTCCGACGGGATTGTCGAGTCCGATTGTCTTGGCGAACAACGCACGCATGACGGCGAGATTCATGGGACCACCGGTCTCTTCCCACAGCAACTCACCGTCGCGAAAGGCCGCAACTGCGCCCTCCTTATCACCACTGAGTGCC
>BDTL01000278.1 GCA_002898115.1 bacterium BMS3Bbin02
GATTTCCACGAAGGTCCTCCGGGTTGGCTGGCGCTGCGCCATAGGCTACCAGCACCAACACCCTCCCGATTTCGACGCAATGCAGTCCCCAGAGAGCGTTGGGACGGATTCTCAAGTCGCCACGAAGGGACCCGGCGGCCCGCCTACCTGGATACCGACGCGGTCGGTGTATCAGATCCGTTCGAGGCCAATGGCTTCGCGAACCTTCACCTGGTATCCCTCGGCGGCGGTGCGCGCGTCGAGGGCGCCCTTGTGCATGATGCGAGCGACTTCAGCATCGTCAAGCCGGTCGTACGCCAGCCTGATCGGTGCAAACTCTTCGATCACCGCATCAGCAACGGCCTGTTTGAAGGCACCGTATCCGCCTGTTGCATACTCACCTGCAAGCACGTCAGTCGACGATCCCGTACACGCAGACAAGATGTCAAGCAGATTCGAGATCCCGGGCTTGACTGTCCGGTCGTACCGCACGACGGGGTCCGAATCGGTCACTGCAGATTTGATCTTCTTGTTGATCACGTCCGGCGGATCGAGCACGAGCACCATGCTCTTTAGATTCGGATCGGATTTCGACATCTTCGCCGTCGGGTCGGACAACGACATGATTCGAGCCGACACCTCGGGAATGTATGCCTCGGGAATATGGAACACCTCACCGAACCGGTTGTTAAACCGTTCCGCCAGATCCCGCGCCATTTCGAGATGCTGGCGCTGATCATCTCCAACAGGTACCAGGTCGGCGTTGTACAGCAGGATGTCGGCGGCCATCAGTACCGGGTAGGAGTACAAACCGAGATTGGAGCCGGCCTTGTCCGCCTTTTCCTTGAACTGAGTCATGCGGTTCAAGACACCTGTTGGTGTCATTGTTCCGAGGATCCATGACAACTCGGCGTGCTGCGGAACCTGGCTCTGGAAGTAGAACATCGATCGCTGCGGGTCAATACCCATCGCCAACAATACCTTTGCGGCTGCGATGCGGTCCTTCTTGAATTCCGCGGGATCGTACGGAACCGTGATGGCGTGGAGATCAACGACGCAATACACCGTCTCGTAGCTGTCCTGGAAGTTCACCCAGTTCTTCAGCGCACCAAGGTAGTTCCCTATGTGGATGTTCCCGGTCGGTTGCAGACCTGAGAAGACCTTCTTTCTCGTCTCCACGATGTGCTCCTTGTGCTGTGACTTCAGTGCGGATTGGGGTAACAAAACAACGCCGTCGGATATCCTCCGGCGGCGTTACAAACTCGTGCGCGATGGAGGTGTCGTTAAGCGACCCGCCACCACTGCATGCCTGTCATATTCACGGGCCGAGCATACAAGATGACCCCCCGTGAGGCCACCCGGTAGCATCTTCTGGCGTCCAATAGCGCACCATGGTGCGTTATTGGACGCCAGAAGCAACTTTGCTCGGGTTGTGCAAGCATGGTGCCGATAACATCCGTACCCATTTCTCGCTCCTCTCGACGACTGACCCGGTGAAATCTTCAACCCTCCGTTACGAACCAGGTGTCGACGGCATCCGTGCATTCGCCGTTCTCGCTGTTGTCGCCTATCACTTCGGCTGGCTTTCTACCCCAGGCGGATTCCTCGGCGTCGATGTGTTCTTCACCATCAGTGGGTTCCTCATCACTTCGCTTCTTGTCTCAGAGTACCGGCGGACCGGAAGAATCGATGTCCGGGAATTCTGGAAGCGCCGTGCTCGCCGCCTGCTTCCGGCGCTGTTTGTCTTCCTCGCGGTGACAGCTGCGTACGTCGCTGCATTCGTTCCAACGGAGATTGACAGAGTCCAACGTGAACTCTTCCCAGCCCTCGGTTACTTCACGAACTGGTTCTTGATCGGGTACAACGAATCGTACTTCGAGACTTTCGCCCGACCCTCGCTATGGCGGCATCTGTGGTCGCTGGCCGTTGAGGAACAGTTCTACATCGTCTGGCCGGTTCTGTTCGTCTTCCTGCGAAGGGTGCGGACGACCCTGATCGTTGGGTTGATCGGGGTTCTTGCCCTCGCCTCCACATGGTGGATGGCCAACTTGTTCGTGCCGTTCGAGGACCCGTCGCGGGTGTACTACGGCACCGATACTCGTGCCACGGGAATCCTTGTCGGCGCAATCCTTGGTCTTCTCCGGCACCGGCTACCGGTTATCGAACACAAGCGCCGCTGGCCGTTGTTCGTCGGCGTGACCGGCCTGGGAACTTTGATATGGATGGTGGTGGCAGTCAACGACTTCGATCCGTGGCTGTACCAGGGCGGGTTCCTCCTCACGGCAGCCGCATCGACCGCAGCAATCATCGGCGTGGTCGGATCACGGTCGCTTCGATCGATCGTCGGATCGGCGCCGATGCGCTGGGTCGGCCTCAGGTCGTACGGCCTCTACATGTGGCATTGGCCGGTCGTCGTCTTCACGCGTCCCAATATCGATGTGTTCTGGGACCCGACCGTCGTGACATTGGTACGACTCGTCGGCGCGCTCATTCTCACGGAGATCTCGTACAGGTGGATTGAGATGCCGGCGCGAAACGGAGCACTCGGCCGCTGGTGGCAGCGGGTTCGCTCCGGGCGAGAACGCCTGGTTCCGCGTTCAGCGTGGCGCGTCGTTGTCACAACGTACATCGCTCTGTTCTCGATGCCGCTGGCGATTGTCCTCGCATCCCCTCCCCCGGAGGCGCCCGCATTTCGCGAGGAGGTCGCAATGATCCAAACCTCCGAAATGCCGCTCACCGCAACACCAATCCCGCTCACAGCCTTCCCCACAACCTCACTCCCCACGACCACTGTGCCGACGACCACTGTGCCCACGACCTCTGTGCCCACGACCTCTGTGCCCACGACCTCTGTGCCCACGACCGCGCCTGAGACGGTTCGCCGCACGATGCCACCGAGAGCGCGCGAACCCGCAACCACACCGGAACCTGCGACAGTCTTCGCGATCGGCGACTCAGTGATGCTCGGCGCGGTGGGGGAACTCCAGGCGGCTTTTGGTGGCGCCATCGAGGTCGATGCACTCAAGGCGCGTTCATGGACAAACGGCATCGAGGTATTGCGCGCGCGTTTCAGAGACGGAAACGTTGACGACATCGTGATTGTTCACCTCGGCTACAACGGGCCGGTGAACTCCGACATGCTCGATGCACTCATCGACGCGACCACAGGAGTCCGCCGGGTTTACATTCTCACCATTCAGATCGATAGACGCTGGGAGTCTCGCATCAATGAACTCATCCGGGAACGGGCCGGGTCCGTGGCGGTCATGCGAGTTATCGAGTGGAAACTTCTCGCAGAGTCGGACCGCAGCTTGCTTGGCAGGGACAACATCCATCTCAGCCCGGACGGTCAGCGGGTGTACGCCGAATTGATCGCGTCGGCCGTCGGTGACATCACATCGTGTGCGGCGACAACAAGCTGTGTGAATGAAGCTGCCCGATGAGGGCTGTTGACGCTCAGCGTGGGATCCTGCATACTGGCGGGCATGACGAATCGGAACAGCGCAATTCGCATCGAGATTATTACGTAGGCGTACACACCTCGAGAATCGTGTGTGCGCCCATCACCCTCCGCCAGGCGGAGGGTTTTCTTATGCCCCGCCACGCTGACCTACGGAGAACACCATGACCCCCGCTATCGAAATCTACGACACGACCCTGCGAGACGGTATCCAACAAGAGGGTATTTCGCTCACAGCACAGGACAAGCTCAAGATTGCACACTTGTTGGACGGTCTCGGGGTGCACTACATCGAGGGCGGTTGGCCGGGTGCGAACCCGAAGGAAGACGAGTTCTTCCGACGAGCAAAGACTGAGCTTGAACTCACCAACGCGATTCTGGTCGCGTTCGGATCGACACGCCGCGCCAACGTCAGAGCCGAGGATGACGCCGTTCTCCAGGCGCTCCTCGAAGCGGAAACTGACGTTGTGTGTCTCGTCGGAAAGTCATGGAGCTACCACGTCGAACATGCACTGCGCGTAAGCGAACGCGAAGCAGTCGCAATGGTCGCCGACTCCGTTGGGTATCTCCGATCCCAGGGGCGTCGGGTGTTCTTCGACGCGGAGCACTTCTTTGACGGATATCGCGACAACCCCGACTTTGCTCTCACCGTGCTCCGCGAGGCCCATGCAGCCGGCGCCGAACGCCTAGTCATGTGCGATACCAACGGCGGCTGGCTTTCACATGAGGTCGAGCGGGTCGTCGGCAAGGTCGGTGAGGCACTTGGCGACGCAGTGCTGGGCGCCCATTTTCACAACGACTCGGGAATGGCCGTCGCGAACAGTCTTACCGCGGTTCGCTCGGGAGTCACCCAGGTCCAGGGTTGCGTCAACGGCTACGGCGAACGAACCGGAAATGCCGACCTCTGCTCCATCATCCCCAACCTCCAGCTCAAGATGGATACCAGAGTCGTCACCGACGAGCAGATCAGCAAGCTCACGTCAGTGTCGCATCACGTCGCCGAGATCATCAACATCACCCTCAACCCTCACCTCCCCTACGTGGGGGCGTCAGCTTTCACCCACAAAGCAGGTCTCCACACGTCGGCACTCGCTCGTCGCCCCGATGCCTACGAGCACCTCCCACCCGCCGATGTTGGCAACACGACACGAGTCGTCGTATCGGAGATGGCGGGTCGATCTACGGTGGTAGCGAAGGGAAAGGCTCACGGGGTGGCGCTAACCGACGCGGATGCCCAGATCGTCGTTGATCGGGTTAAGGAGCTTGAGCACCAGGGGTACCAGTTTGAGGCCGCTGACGGAAGCTTCGAACTACTTCTTCGCGAGGTGAGGGGCTGGACCCAACCCTTCTTCGACCTCGAGTCATACCGGGTGTTCGTGTCGGATGGCGCCGGAGTCGAGTCTGAAGCCACAGTGAAACTCACCGTCGACGGGAAGCGCATCGTAATGACCCGTGAGGGCGACGGTCCGGTGAGTGCACTTGACCGCGCGTTGCGAGCCGCCCTCGAGGACACCTATCCGGAGATTCTTGATATTCGACTCATCGATTACCGCGTCCGCGACCTCGACTCATCTGATGGAACCAGTGCTCGGGTTCGTGTCCTCACAACGCACTCAGCCGGCAAAGATCGGTGGAGCACGGTCGGCGTGCACCAGAACATCATCAACGCGTCGTGGCAGGCCGTCGTCGAGGGACTCGTCCTCGGCCTGCTCCGCGCCGGTTACGATGAGTAGCGACGTATCACGCAGTCGGTACCCGCACTTTCTCCCGTTTTGGTGACGCTCAAGCAGGATTATTCCTGTCGAGCGTCACCAAAACGGGAACCTGTGTGGCGGGCTGCTGGAATCGCTGTCTCGCACGAACTCGGTCAGATCTGTGTGTCTACGGTCGGGTTGTCGCCGGCCTCAATTTCGCGGTGGCGGCGTTCGATGAACGGCGCCATCCCGGGATGGGTGAGAAGATAGAACTGGTCAGCCTCAACTGCTGCCGCGATCTGGTCCGCAACGCTCTCAGGGGTCCGTCCGTGTTCGGTCGCGTCGCGAACCGCCGCACGCACCCGGGCCCCCATGACCGAGTCTTCCCGGGGTCCTCCCGGTCGATTCCTGTCGGAGTCGGCGATGCGGGTGGACACCCATGCCGGACACGCGACGGTGACACCGACGTTGGCGTCGGCGAGCCGCAACTCTTGATAGAGGGTTTCGGACAGGGTCACGACGCCGTGTTTCGCAACGTTGTACGGCGCCATCCCGGGGGTTGAAACCAACCCTGCGACCGATGCCGTGTTGACGACGTACCCACCGCCCTGAGAGACCATTCGAGGCACGAACGATCGTATGCCATGGATCACGCCGTAGAGATCAACTCCCAGCACCCACTCCCAGTCCGCAACGGTGGTCTCCAACACTGATCCCGTCGAACTCACACCCGCGTTGTTGACAATGAGGTCGACCGTCCGATACCGGTCGAACGCAGCGTCTGCCAGCGCCGCAACGGACGACTCGCTCGACACATCACACACCCTGGTGTGAGTAAGCGGGGCGAGTTCTCCCAGGGTCGTGCGAGCTTTCCCAAGGGCGTCACCATTGATGTCAGCCATCAGCACGTTCATCCCGCGTCCACACAATGCTCTGGTTAGCGCCAAACCGATGCCACTTGCGGCGCCGGTGACGACCGCCGCCATCCCGCTACGAAGTTTCATCAGTCACCTTTCTGGTTCTCCTCAAGCAGCGTGAAGAGGCGACGCAGCATGCCGGCGGTAGCCCCCCACAAAATGCCCTCCGGGAGCTCAAGGAACCAGATTTCGTGACCCCGCCACTGCTGAGAGTGCCAATCCGGTGTCGTCATCAAGAAGTCAAGGCGCGGAGTGAGGATCTCAGCGACCTCACGTTCACTGCGTGTCAACACCGGTAGGTCGCCGCGTACCCTCCCGATGACGGGAACGATCATCTCGTCGATGCTTCTCGTCCAGAACGGTTCCGAGCCACCAACGATTTCGACCGCCGACGGGTCCAGCCCGATCTCCTCGTGGGCCTCGCGTAGGGCTCCAGCCGCGACCGACTCACCGGGCTCAAGCCGTCCCCCTGGACAGACAATGTCGCCGGGATGGGTGGGCATGTCATCAGGACGGCGGGTCAAGATGATCCGCACATCCCCGTCACTGTCTTTGAACAGCACAACAAGTACTGCCGATCGGGCGTCGTCGTACTCATAGATTGGGCCGATATTTTCGACCGCTGACCAAACGTCTAACATCTCCCCAGCTTACGACGATAGGCTGTGCACGATGTTGTCCACCACGCCGCGTTTCACACCAGCTCTCATGCTTCGCCCATTTCGGCGACGCGATGTCGGGGCACTTGAGGAGGCCGTGAACGAATCCTTGCACGACCTCAAGCCGTGGCTGCCATGGGCTCAGGGCACCTACGGTCGCCACGACGCACTCCAGTACATCAAGGAGAGTCTCAACGCATGGAATGAGAACCGTGCGTTCGATTTCTCCATACGAGCGGCTGGCGATCCGTCTCGTCACCTCGGCAATGTCTCATTGTGGTTTACCTCTCACGCCAACAAGAGCGGTGAGATCGGATACTGGGTGAGATCTGGATCATCACGTCAGGGAGTGTGCACCGAGGCTACGGCTCGACTCCTCGAGATTGCGTTCGACGAACTCGATATGCACAAAGTGACCCTGCGCATCGCCACCGGAAATCTCGGATCCGACAGGGTTGCACAGAAACTCGGTTTCTTCCATGAAGGGGTACTCCGACAAGAGGTCCGGGTGGGCGAGGAGTGGCTGGATCATGCAGCCTGGTCGCTGCTTGCCGAGGAGTGGCGCGTCGAGCGTGCACGATACGCGACAAACGGATGGGTATAGGGCTCCAGTACGGCGGTAACCGGCGCCACCATCCATTGAGTCCGGGGTCCTTCGGGAACTAGAACACCCAGGTGTAACGTCTTCTCTTCGAAGCCGTGGGAGAATGCCCCCGTGAACGAAAATATCGTCCTCATAACTCAACGCATACTCTTCGCACTCATCGCCGTTGTGCTGTTTCTTGTTGCGTTTACCGCGTTTCGACAAATCATCGAGAACAACGACCCTGTCGCCATTGCGCCACCCACCACAGTCGTCGCGATTACCACAACAACGACGACTACCGCGGCTCCCCCCGCGACCGTAACGACCTCAACAGTGCCGCCATCAACAACCGTCGTGGTCGCCGGCTCCTGCACAATGCCGACACCGGCGGAGGACGGGGGCCGGTTGGTGAGGGTGTTCTATACATGCGGCTCACAACAGTTCCCTACCGCAGACACATCGGTTGTCCGCCGAGTCGAGCAGACGAATCGGTCGTTGACCGCGACGCTGACCGAATTAGTGAAGGGCCCGACCGAAGCTGAGCGATCATCCGGATTCCGTTCGTTCTTCAATGCATCGACCGCTGACGCGTTTGATGCAGTGTTTCTGAACGATGGGAAGGCAACGGTCGAGTTCGCAAGGACGTTCCTCGAACGTCCGTTGAACGACAACGAGGCAGCGTTCTTCATTGCCTCAATGAACGCCAACGTGTTTCAGTTTGCATCGGTGGACTCGGCCGAATACCGCATAAATGGCAACTGCAACGCCTTCTGGGAACCTACGGGATCCCGGTGTGTGATCGTCACTCGCGCCGACTGGGAAGCGCAGGTTCGGGAGTGGCGAAACGCCAACGGGTAAACCCCAAAAAAACCACGAACGAAACCCTTTAAGGTTGCGCGATGTTGCCGACAGATTCTGTGCGAACGGGTAACCCCCGAAACGGCGAAGCGATATGGATCCGGCCAGGCATCACCACCATCGGTCGGCAATCTATTCCCTTCACAGGAGTTCCGTTAAGGATTCTCCTCGACACGTCGCTTTGCCACGGGGTTACAAGCACTTACGAGTGCGTAATGAGGGTGAGGCGTTAAGCCTCACCCTCATTTCTTTTTCCGTTTCGGCATCCAATCGTGCACAGATGGACGCCAAAACGAAGAGAGGGGCCCCGGATTGCTCCGAGACCCCTCCGTCACATCTGGTGATGACGTGACTTACATCATGCCGCCCATGCCACCATCGTGGCCATGACCGCCGCCGATCGGCTCGTCAACAGCAACCTCGGCCACGATGGCCTCGGTTGTGATGAGGAGTGACGCAATAGATGCAGCGTTCTGCACCGTTGCACGAGTCACCTTGGCCGGGTCAATGATGCCGGATACCATCAGGTCCTCGTATGTACCGGTTGCGGCGTTGAAGCCGGAACCGTCGGTAGCCGAGAGCACGTTGTTCACCACAACCCCACCCTCGAAACCGGCGTTTGTGGCAATCTGGCGGATCGGAGCCTCAAGGGCACGACCCACCAACGCCCGACCGGCCTTCACGTCATCGGTGTTGCCGCGAAGAGTCCCGATCGCGTCACGCGCACGGAGCAGCGAAACACCACCACCGGGGACAATGCCCTCTTCGATGGCCGCACGAGTCGCCAGGATGGCGTCCTCGATGCGGTGCTTGCGCTCTTTGGCCTCAACCTCGGTAGCAGCGCCGACCTTGAGGACCGCGACACCACCGGAAAGCTTCGCAAGACGCTCGCTGAGCTTCTCACGATCCCAGTCGGAGTCGCTGTTCTCGATCTCCTGGCGAATCTGCGCGACACGAGCGCTGACGTCGGCCTTGGAGCCGCCGCCATCAACGATTGTGGTGGCGTCCTTGGTGACGACAACCTTGCGTGCGCGACCGAGCATGTCAACAGTGACACCGTCGAGCTTCAACCCGACCTCTTCCGAGATCACAGTTGCACCTGTGAGGATCGCAATATCCTGCAACATCGCCTTGCGGCGTTCGCCGAACCCGGGAGCCTTCACCGCTACGGACGAGAACGTGCCACGAAGACGGTTCACCACAAGCGTTGCAAGGGCCTCGCCCTCGACATCCTCAGCGAGGACCATTATGGCCTTACCCGTTTGACTGACCTTCTCAAGGACAGGAAGCAGGTCCTGCACGGATCCGATCTTCTGGTCTGCAATGAGGATGTAGGCGTCCTCAAGTACAGCCTCTTGGCGATCGGCATCTGTGATGAAGTACGGAGAGATGTAGCCCTTGTCGAACTGCATACCCTCGGTGATCTCCAGCTCAACACCAAAAGTCTGGCTGTCCTCAACGGTAATGACGCCTTCGCCGCCTACCTTCGAGAGCGCGTCAGCGATCGAATCACCGATGGATGGATCTGCCGCGGAGTTGCCGGCGACATAAGCCATCTTGGCCTTGTCGTTGGCGCCTACCTCTTCGGACATTTCGGCGATAGCGCCGACGACCTTGTCAACGGCTTCGTTGATGCCCTGGCGTAGCTCCATGGGGTTCGCGCCGGCAGCGACAAGACGGAGTCCGTCTTGCACCATTGCCTGAGCGAGCACAGTTGCCGTCGTAGTCCCGTCACCGGCGACCGAGTTGGTCTTGTCGGCGACTTCCTTGGCGAGCTGGGCGCCCATGTTCTCAAACACATCGTCGAGCTCGATCTCCTTAGCAATGGTGACACCATCGTTTGTGATCGTGGGTGCACCCCACTTTTTTTCGAGAACGACGTTGCGGCCCTTCGGACCGAGCGTTACTTTTACTGCGTCGGCAAGTTTGTCGACGCCGGCTTGAAGACCACGACGGGCCTCTTCACCGAATTGAATTTCTTTTGCAGCCATGTAGTTAGTTCCTCCTAACCCAACACAGCGAGTACGTCACGGGCAGAAAGGATCAAATAGTCCTCGCCCTCGTACTTGACTTCGGTTCCGCCGTACTTCGAGTAGAAGACAACATCACCAACATTGACATCGAGCGGTACGCGCTCACCATCTTCAAAGAGACCTGGTCCGACAGCGAGCACTTCGCCCAACTGTGGTTTCTCTTTGGCCGTATCGGGAATAACGATGCCACTTGCAGTGCGCTGCTCGTCTTCTTCCCGCGGCTCCACGACGATACGATCGCCGAGAGGCTTAAGGTTCATTCCGACTTCCTCCTTTAAGGCTGGTTAGCAGTCGGGTGCATTGATTGCTAACCCAGCGTAGCACTCTCCCGTTCCGAGTGCTAACTCTGATAGTGGAGAATCTTTCGCGGTCTACTGACCGATTTTCAGGTTCGGATCGACATCACTGCCCCACGGCGTAAACACCCCGCGGTCGTAGTGATACCGCCCGGCAGCAGCGATCATCGCGCCGTTGTCGGTACACAACTGCGGACTCGGGAGCAACAGGTTTACCCCGCGCCGATCGGCCTCTTCCTGAAGTTTCTGCCGGAGACGCCGGTTCGCCAGCACTCCGCCGCCCCCGGCGACAATCTCAACGCCGGTGGCTTCGACGGCATTGAAAGTCTTACTCACGATCGAGTCGACGATCGCTTCTTGGATTGAGGCACACACATCTTCGAGCGGCGGGACACTGTTGGCCGTCTTCGCCTTCTCGAGAAACGTTACGACCGACGTCTTGAGTCCTGAAAATGAAAAGTCGTATGGGCGACCTTGCATTGGTCTGGGGAACGATATTGCATCCGGGTCTCCACCGGTGGCATAGAGATCGATCGCCGGACCCCCGGGGTAACCGAGGCCCATGAAGCGGGCGAGTTTGTCGAAGGCCTCCCCGGCGGCGTCGTCGAGTGTTTGGCCCATCACGTGGTACTCGCCCCATGCACGCATGTGCACGATCATCGAGTGGCCGCCGGACACCAGGACCACAACTGCCGGCGGCTCGTAGTCACTGTGATCTAACAGCGGCGCAAACAGATGGCCCTCCATGTGGTCGACACCGATTAACGGTTTACCGAGGGTCCACGCCATCGTCTTGCCGTAGGCGTACCCAACGGCGAGGGCACCGACGAGGCCGGGGCCACGTGTCACCGCAACCGCATCGAGTTCGTCGTGGTGAATGGCGGCCTGGTTCAGTGCCTGATGCACAAGAGGACGAATCGCCTCGACGTGTGCCCTGGCAGCAATCTCCGGAAGAATCCCTCCAAACCTTGCATGTTCGTCAACCTGCGTCGCAAGGACGCAAGACAACACCTCATTCCCCGAAAGGACCGCAACGCCGGTCTCGTCACAACTTGTCTCGATACCGAGTATCAGCGGTTCGCTCATGCTGCCTCCTCCAACGCGGCGCGAATCGCCGATAGTCGTGCGGCGTAGTCGTCGGTGTCGATATCGATCGCCCACATGACCAACGCGTCCTCATCGCGGTAGTAGTTCTTTCGAAGTCCGACCGGCGAAAAGCCAAACCGCTCGTAGAGCTGCCGGGCTGCCTCGTTCGACACTCGCACCTCCAACGTGAGATGCCGTGCGCCGGATGCAAGTGCGCGGTCAACCAGATGAATCATCAGGTGAGTCCCGACACGACGCTGACGGGCCTCCGGGTCAACGGCAACAGTCGTGACATGGGCGTCCTCAGCAACTATCAGGAGTCCGGCGTAGGCAACGATCCGATCGCCGAGCTCCGCGACGATGTAGGTACGAGAGTCGAGCGCGAGCTCGTCGTAGAAGACCCGCATTGACCATGGCTGGGGGTACACGACCCGCTCGAGCGCAGCGACTATCGGGATATCCGCAACAGTCATTTCTCGAATCCGTACACCACTCATTGGGTTTCCGATCCCGGCCAGATGCCCTCTTCTCGAAACTCCGCCCACCGGATAACAGCATCGGGCTCGCGCATGTATCGCGGTCGGACCTCATCGACCGATGAATACTCACCGGACTGCACACGCAAGTTCGCTATCTCAAGAATCACATCTGCGGTCGGGTAGCGCGGGCGACCCTGCTTGGCTCGCTGGACACCACGGAGGAATCCATCACCCACAGCGGCGACATCCCCCACAACAAGTGTCTCGATCCCGTCGCTCGAGAGCAATGCTTGGAATTCGCTTACCGAGACGACCTGGGCCGGACCGTCTGTCACGACACCGCCCGGTACCGGCATGAAGGCCTGAGTCGCAACCTGGTTGCGGCGCATGTCAACGACGGGCCAAATGCGACGACGTCCCGTAGCGGCTCGCCAGGCAAGGGCCGTCAGTGAACCGACAGGGATGATGGGAACACCCAATGAAGCCGCCACCGCTTGAGCGGCCGCGATACCGATTCTGAGACCGGTGTACGGCCCGGGTCCTACGTCAACAGCAACCGCGTCAATGTCGCGGGGGGTCCAGCCAACCTGATCGAAACACATATCGATCGCCGGAGTAAGAAATGAAAGGTGGCCCGTCCGATCCACTCGCAGGTTCATCGCCAAGAGATTGTCGCCCTCGCCGACCGCGACGGACGAGGCAGGAGTCGCGGTATCGATTGCAAGGATCTTCACGGCAGCACCCGATCAATCTGCCGGGTTTGCCAGGTCCCTTTTGGCTCGAAAACTATTGCCCTACTTGTCTCAGAAAGATGGTCGATACGAATGTTGAGGTGGTCGGACCCGATGCTCGACTCGACCGCTTCACCCCATTCAACGATGAGAACGCCCGGGTTATCCATCAGATCCAGGTCCGCGAGTTCTGCGGTACCACCAAGGCGGTACGCGTCTACATGGGTGAGCCGAAGAAAACCGACGTACTGCTTCACTATGACAAATGTCGGGCTGGTCACCGGATCGGTGATGCCAAGCCCCTCGGCCACACCGCCGACAAACAGTGTCTTACCCGCGCCAAGGCGACCATTCAGCAACACAACATCACCGTCGGTGAGGAGCGGAGCGAGACGCCGGCCAAGCGCGAATGTCGCCTCTGGTGACTCAACAGTGATGGAAAACGGGGCACAAATGTTCAAAAGAGGTCTAGCTGCTCGGGATCGTGCTTCTCGGGTTGATGAGGGATCGATGGCGGGAGTTCCGTTGTCTTCATCATATTGCGCTCAGTATCGTCGAGAATCCCTTGGATGCGGGTGAAATCCTCTCGCATCGCTTCGAGCACCCTGGCGCTACCACGGAGCGCCGCAGCAGGATGAAACGTCGGCACAAGATATCGACCCCACCAAGGGTACGCCTGCCCACGGAGCTTGGTAATACCGACATCCGTGTTTAGTAACAGCTTCGACGAGAAATTGCCGAGTGTTACGACGACTGTCGGGTCAATGAGGACGAGCTGCTGTCTGAGATAGGGTTTGCACGTCTCGATTTCCACAGGACGTGGATCACGGTTCCCCGGCGGGCGACATTTCACGACATTGGCGATGTAGACGTCATTGCGCTCACGTCCGATCTCCGCAAGCAGCGTGTCGAGAAGCGCACCGGAACGCCCGACAAAGGGCAGCCCCTGCTCATCTTCGTTCTTGCCGGGACCCTCTCCTACGATGACGAGCGAAGCGTTGGGATCACCGGCGCCGAACACAACCGTGGTCCGAGTTGCCGCGAGTTCGCATTGAGTACACGACGCAGCCCGGTCCGCAAGGATTGTGAGTTCCGCGGCCCTCAGGTGAACATCGTCGTTAGCACCATATGACATCACCAAACGCTACCAAGAAGGGCTTGAGCTGTCGCCGTAATCGCCACAAGAATACGAAAAGGGCCGGTCCAGGTCCCCCCACCGGTACCTGGAACGGATTCCTCCGGACGCGACTCCGAAATCCCCCTGCCGAACCAAATTACCTTTATCGACGTGACGCTGCAATACGTCATTTGGCGTATCGCACCCCGATCGAACACAATGTCATCATGGGGAACCTTTCCACAGAAGACGCCGCCGCCGTCCTTGCACTCGTCGAGGAAGTCGGCGCCGCTCACGATGTTGAATCATTCGCTCGGATGGCGCTTGAGGGCATCTCCTCGTTGATCCCCAACATCGTCTCGGTGTACAACGAACTGAACCGCCCTACGCAGACCGTCAACAGCTATGTCTTCCCTGAATTGGATCCTGTTCTTAAGGCAGAAATGGATGCCGGTTTCGCCAAACACATGCACGAGCACCCGCTGGTTATCCACTTTGCACAGACCGGCGACACGAGCGCGCGAATGGTGTCCGACTTCATGGACCTTGAGAGCTTCAAACAGTTGAACGTGTACAAGGAGTGCAACGCCCGACTTGATCTAGAAACGGTCATGGTCATCGCGTTGCCCGCACCCCCCGGCATCCTCATCGGCTTCAGTCTTCACCGAGACGCCTCAGGGTTCACCGAGCGCGATCGTAACGTGCTCAACATGCTGGGTCCACACCTCGCCAACCTCTACCGTCATGTCCAGGCCCACCAGGATGGCGAGCGACTGCGTTCGGTTCTCACCGCTGACGGTTGGGCTGTCTTGCTCGTGGACGATCGTGGACACCCGATCCACGTGACGCCCCACGCCAAACAACTGTCCGCAAGCCTCTCCTCCAAGGGCGCTCTCGTTCCCGAGTTGCGGGAGGCTCTCAAAGCTCGCATCAGTCAGGTACGCGGTGACGGTATTGCTGCGCCATCGAGCCCTCTGACAATCACAACCGATGAGCAGAAGCTCAGCGTTCGAATCGTCGCCGGTGTGACTTCGCCACATGTCCTACTCGTGAGGGCGAGATTGGAGCCTCGCGACGCTCTGGTAGCGGTCGGACTTTCTTCGAGGGAAGCCGAGGTTGCTCTCGCGCTGCTTGATGGAGGAACCAACGATCAGTTGGCCTCAAGGCTGGGCATCGCCACCGGTACGGTGCGCAAACATCTGGAGCGTGTCTTTCAAGCCCTCGGAGCCGACAACCGCACCTCTGCGGCTGCCTCAATAGCAGCCCTTGTCGGCCGGTAGCAGCGATACGTCGGCGTAGCGTCAACCGGGTTGCGCGCATCGCACAGTCCGACCATCTTCCCGTTCTTAGAAACCGAAGTTGCAGATCCCCGTCCGGCCACTGGGTTGGGCGATCGGCGCCGGGCAGTCGTCCGGCGATTGCAGGTCATCACCAAAGAACCCGAACGCCTGATCGCGACCGATGACAACGAAGGACAGCGCTCCACCGAATGGGAGTTCGGTACTCACCGTTGTCTTGTGGAGAGCGTTGTGCCAGACGACGGTCGTCGACGAGCCACCGTACGAAAACGTGCTGGCGAACAGGTCGGGTCCGAATGGCGCCCAACTCAAAAAGACGAAGGGATCGGTTCCCGGAACCGTGAACTCGGAGTAGTCGGTGATGTCCTCGAAATCAACGACGACTACTGTCGAACCGGCAGGTGCTGCGAGAAACCGTAGGTCGTTACCAAACCGTGCCGATCGAGCGTCGAAAGGTTCGCCGCTCCGTGAGGTCACGACAAGTTCTTCACCGCTTCCGATAGTCGTAATACGAAGCTCGGTACAGGGATCTTCACACCAGGCAATCCGAGCGTCACGATCTCTCGAGACGTCGCTGACGAACGCGGGCCCGGTCCCTAGAACCTTGACGACCTCACCGGTGGCCGCATCCCACAGGGCGATGCCCGTATCCGTCTCAATCGCAAGTCCTCCCGGAATACCCATCGCCGGGAAACCCTCAATATCGACCGGTGTGGGATCAGAAACCGGCTCTCCTGTAAGTGGCGACACCTGCCATGCCAGCGGGGTACCCGCACCGATTCGACCGCCTGGATAGTCGATCAGCCATACGCGGTCCTGCCGGAACGCCGGAACGTAGATGGTGGCCTCACCGAGAGACACGGATCTGCGGGCGTATATGTCGGCTGCGACGATCTCGCCCCAGCCGACGATCAAACGATTCTCGACGAGTTCAAGCCGGTATGGCTGATCACCGGCCCGCTGACCGTCGACGACGCTGCGCGAGGCGACTCGATTTGTGGGATCGACCGCCAGGACACCATCGATCCCGTCGTCAAAGAGGAACACCCACGGAAGTTCCTCCCCAAAGAGGGGATCACTCGGGACCGCATTCGTCGTTGACGAGGAAGCGGTGACTGGAACCGTCGTCGACGGTGAGGTGGGGCCGGGAACAAAGTAGACATATTGCAGCTTGGCACCCTTGTACGTCGCGGTGACCTCCCAACAACCTGGCCGATGGGGATCGATTCCGGCAATCATGAAGTCCCCGTCCTCCTGGGTGTAGGCGTTGTTCCCGTAGCCTTCGTTCCAGATCGACTCGTCCGAATCATCGAGCCGTCGCCAGGTGACGTCGACCGCGGGTCGTTCCTCTGCGAATCCGCCGGGAAAGTTGACACTCCACAACACCGTCTTGCGCTGGCGATATGCGCCGTCCGGTTCGAGCAAGGTCCAGAGACCCTCGGTGCCGTACCAGATGCCAAAGGCCGGCGTGGCGGGATACCCGTCGGGGGGTTGGAAGCCGGGCTGCGGCGGGATCGTCACCGGACAGTCACCAAAGTCGAGCGGGGTCGTCAAGGTCGACGACCCGGCGGCCGCGTCGTCGGGGGTCGTGACGGACGCTCCGGGACCACCCGGGGAGGTGGGGACGTTAGTGCGTGGCCAACCAGCGAAGCCGAGAGTGCCGAAAACCACAACCGCTGCCGCCGTGACGGCCAATACCCTGCGACGCATCGGGGGAGCCGAATCTATGTCGGCGCTGCGAACCGCGGACCAATCGGGTGCTGGCGACACCCTGTCGTCGATGTGCCCGTAGGTTTCACGGAATACATCGCGCATCCTGGCCTTCTCACGGTCAGGCATCGAGGGACTCCCTCAGCTTTGCCCGTGCAAGGTAGAGATACCGGCGCACGGTCGCCGGCCTGCAGCCCATCACCGCTGCGGCCTCGGTCGGTGTGTACCCGAGCCAGTACACGAGGTACGTTGCGGATCGTTGCCGGACCGGGAGGCTCATCACGGCATCGATGGCCGCGTCGGGACCGGGTGGCGTCCCTGTCTCCGGCCTTCGAAGGGTCACGACCTGGCGTGTCGCATACCGACGCTTGTGGGACTTTGCCTCGTTACCGACCGCCTTGAAGAGATAGAGACGCGGGTTGTCAAGATCGGACAGGTGCTGTTTGGCGAGGGTGCGCGTGATCACAACGGACAACAGATCGGGACCGTCGTCGGGCCCTACGAGGGCACTTGCGTACCTGACTAGCTCTCCGCTGAGGGTGTTGTAGATCATTTCATCCTTGTCGCCCACACCTAACCCACGTCGCAGCTACCCCTAGCGTTGCATACTTCCTCAAGGAATTCCCGGTGCCGCGACAACTACGCAGGCCGGAGATGGCATGCGACCCACGCCTCAGCGGAGATGGCGACGGGGCAACCGCGGGCCGAAATGGCAGACGATCTCGTAGTTGACGGTGCCGAGCATGTCGGCCCACTCCTCAGCCGAGATCCGCTCCTCCCCTTGCGAACCGAGCAACACGACTTCGTCGCCAACCGCCACGTCGGCGTCACCACAGTCGACAACGATCTGGTCCATGGTGACGGTGCCCGCAAGCGGAAACCGCTCCCCGTTGATGAGCACCGAGGCACCAAGGCCTGAGAGCCTGCGAGGAACCCCGTCGGCGTAACCGACGGGTACGGTCGCCACACGAGACGTCGCCGGGAGCGGACGCCGCCGCCCGTAACTTGGACGCTCGCCCGCCTCGACGGTCTTGACCATCGACACATGCGAGACGACACGCATCGCCGGCCTCAGATCGGCGGTGGTCTTCTGATCAGGATGTGGATATAGGCCATAACAACCCAACCCAACGCGTACGAGATTGAACCGGGATTCCGGAACACCCAGCGCTCCCGCGGTATTGGCGGCATGGACGAGTGGAGGCTGTGTTCCGGCATCGCACAGCCGGTCCAGGAACTTCGCAAACCTGTCGAGTTGCAGTGCGGTGAAGTTGGCATCCTCCTCGGCGACGGCGAGATGCGTAAACACCCCGCCGAGTACGAGTCGCTCATCGCGGACGATGTGCTGTACCAGTTCAACGGCATCGTCGGGTGCGGCGCCGACTCGAAACATCCCCGTATCAACCTTGACATGGACCGGTACCGGGTCCGCTCCCGCAGCGACAACCGCATCACCGACGGTATCAACGAACGATCGCCGATACGCGGTTGGAGTGAGACGCCACTTCACGACATCCTCAGCCGCGTCCATACCGGGCTCGGACAACACGAGGATCGGGACCTCCACACCTGCTTCACGCAGGCGTATTCCCTCGCCGACCAGAGCGACAGCGAGGTAGCCGGCTCCTCCGGCCAACGCCGCCTCGGCTGCGGGAATGTCGCCATGACCGTATCCATCGGCCTTCACAACGGCACATACTTCAGCCGGAGCGACGATGCGGGCGATTTCGGCCACGTTGTGTTCGATCGCATCCACGTCGATTTCTATCCAACTCGGACGCACCGATCACTCCTTCGCTCGTGGATACGCAACGCTACTCACTTGGATCAGATCGGGGTGAGACGACAGTCCTGCTCACAGCACCGATGAGCGAGGCGGCGGTCACGGTGCCCCTGGTCTTCTCGTGGGCCCCGGCGACACCATGCCAGTAGACAGCGGACCGGGCCGCGACGTCGGGTTGCAGACCCATGGCGAGGAAAGCCCCGATCATGCCCGCAAGGACATCACCCGTTCCGATTGTCGCAAGCTCGGGACCACCGGTTGTGACAACCCAGGTCTCGCCGGCATGGATGAAGGTCGGGTTCCCCTTTTCAACAAGGACGGCGTTGTAGCGCAGAGCAATGTCGGCTGCGGATTCACCAGGATGAGAACGCAGCGCGTCCATTTCGCCGGCGTGGGGCGTGAGTACCGTGGGTCCCGTTCGATCGGCGATCCCGGGTGCATGGGAAACCGCTCGTAGTCCGTCCGCGTCAAGAACGAGCGGTCCCGGCCAC
>BDTL01000279.1 GCA_002898115.1 bacterium BMS3Bbin02
CGATCTCGAGGCAAAAGGAGCCAGGTCGCGCTCGGCAGGAGATTCACTCCAGGCGTCGGTCCTCGCGGCGCACTCCTCGAGCACCTGGTCCATGGTGATCCCGATCGGGAGCGGCCTCGATGTGATCGTTGGATCACCTTCCCCGAGGAGGTTACAACGGCGGACCTCATACGGGTCGAGACCGAGAACGTCGGCAATCTTGTTGATTTGCGACTCGCACACGAAACCAGCTTGCGGTGCTCCGAACCCCCGGAACGCACCACCTGGGACGGTCGTGGTGTAGATCGCCATCGAGTCGACGCGAACGTTCGGGACCGCATACGGACCCGCGATAGCGACATGAAAGTTCCCGAGAACCTTGTTCGACGTGTAGTTGTACGCACCGGCGTCCATGTACACATCGGCGTCGACGGCAACGATCTTGCCGTCGTTCGTTGCCCCCCATTTTGTCACGACACGGGCTCGGTGACGTTTGTGGTGTCCGAGAATGCTCTCCTCGCGGTTCCATATGGAACGAATCGGACGGTCGATTCCCAACCCGTGCACCTTGCGGGCGGCGAGTGCCATCACGATCTGGAGAGTCATGTCCTCTCGCCCGCCGAACGCACCACCGATGGCCGGATAGATCACACGGATGTGGTCATCCGGAATGTCGAGCGCGTGGGCGATCTGGCCCCGATCCTCGTGGATCCACTGGCCCGCGATCTGGACCGTCACCCGACCCTCGTCGTCGATATACGACACCGCGGCCTCGGGCTGCAGATAGGCGTGCTCCTGATGCGGCATCTCGTAGATTGACTCAACAACGACGTCGGCAGCTTCCCAGCCGGCATCCATGTCGCCACGACGGATCTTGTAGTCGTAGAACACATTGGTCGGCTTGCCGTTGTGGGGATGGACCAGCGTGTCTCCCTTGAGAGCAGCATCGATGTCACCAACGATCGGGAGGTCCTCCCACTCAACGACGAGAGCCTCGGCACCCGCGACGGCAGCCTCGACAGACTCGGCGATCACGACCGCAATGTGGTCGGCCTCCCATCGAGAAATGTCCGATGGCACCGCACTGCGTCCCGTCCCGTCCACGCCGACGATGACCGGCTGGTCAAACATCGTGAGACCGTACTCGTTCATCGGGACGTCGGCCGCGGTGAGAACAGCAACGACACCTGGAACGGCATAAGCACCCGATGTGTCCATGGATACCATGCGGGCATGCGGCTTGTTGGAGAACACAACCTTGGCGTGGAGCGGGTTGTCCAGGGGAATATCACCCGGATATAGCGCGCTACCGTCGACCTTTGACGGTCCGTCGAACCGCTTGGTCCTTGCGCCGATACTCATTCGCCTGCCCCCGCTTCAATGACGGCATCGATGATCTTGTAGTAACCCGTACAGCGACACAGGTTGCCGCCAAGACCCTCAACAGCTGAGGCACGATCAAGTGTGCCACGTTCGGCTCGCAGCGCTTCAACGGACATGACGAATCCGGGGATGCAATACCCGCATTGCACGGCACCATGATCAAGAAAGGCTTCCTGGACGACGTCATGTGCACCGTTGCCGGCAACTCCTTCGATAGTCGTGATTGATCGGCCGTCTGCCTGGGCCGCGGATACGAGACATGACACCACGGCGTTGCCGTCCATGAGTACCGTGCAGGCGCCGCATTCACCCTCTGCACACCCTTCCTTGGTGCCCGTAAGCGACATGCCAGACGCCTCGGCGGCGACGTCACGGAGCCAGTGCAGCAGCGTCAGCCCAGGGGCATGCGCCGCCTCCACATGCTGACCATTGACAGTGACCTGAATCAAGCTTTCGTTGGTAATCCGTTCCGACGAATCCGTCTTCACCCACCGATGGTCCTCATCGCCGGTCCACAACGTGATCGGTGACTCGCTCTGACGGACTCGTTCGGCGCCGTCGGCAAGAGATGTCAGCATTCGGCGAAGCATGAACTCGGCCTGCTCACTTCGATACATCGCATCCGCGCGCACGTCATCGATGGGCGCGATCGAACCGTGGACGCGACTGACCGCCGCCGCGATGGCTTCGGACGTGAGGGCAGAACCCACAAGCCCGGCTTCGACACCATCCGCCCGCACAATGACCGGTGTCGCGCTCCCGATAGCGACCTTCGCTCCGCGTACGACATCATCTTCGAGGTCGACAATTGCGGTGGCGTGCAGGACGGAAATAGCTTGGGCCTTGCGAAGTCCGAGTTTCGCGAAGACACCCCGTTCGGTGACGCGCATCTTCGGGACGCGAAGCGCAGTAATCACATCACCGAGTTCCAGAGCGGTAGCACGAAACCCCGAATGGAACTCGGCAAACGGGATCTGACGTGACCCGTCAACTCCGACAACCTCGACAGTGGCCTCCAGGGCGTGCAACGGTGTGATGGTGTCGTTCGCGGGCGACGCAGTGACAATATTTCCAACAACAGTGGCCCGGTTACGTAGCTGCGGAGCGCCAATCTCACCGCAGGCCTGCAACAGCGGGAAGGCGAATGTGGCGACGAGCGGACTCACGACAACCTGGCTGTGAGTGACGAGACAGCCCAGGACGATGTCGTTACCACTCTCAAGGATCTCATCAAGACCAGGAATCCCCGAAAGGTCGACGAGTGTGTCAATTCCCGGGCGAGCTCCCCGATCGAGCTCAAGCAGGAGATCTGTCCCGCCGGCGATGATCCGGGCTCTCTCGCCCCGGTCGGCGAGAATCCGCACCGCGTCGGCAATGGTCCGCGGGCGAAGAAACTCGGCGATGTGATGGGCGCCCTGCCGTTGCGCAGGGTGGAGTTCATGAGTGGTCATGCAGAGGAACCCCGACTGTTGTAGATGATCGACCCGGATGCGGCGTACTGTTGGAGCACCGCGATCGCGTCCTCACGAAGGACGTCCATTTCGACCGTTATGCCACGTCTATTGAGCTTCGCTATCCAGTCGTTCGGCTTGGCACCCTCGTCAAAGCCGATATCGCGGATATCTGCATCACGAGCACCGCATACGACACTCCTCACGCCGCTCCAGGGGATCGTGCCGAGGCACATCGCGCAGGGTTCGGCGCTGGTGACCAATTGCATAGCGGGGAGGTCGTCAGCGCCGAGGTCGAAATTCTCGACTGCACGTCCGGCCATGAGGAATGCCAACATTTCTGCGTGAGCGAATGCAGCGTTCTGTTCAATCACCCGGTTAACGCCGACCGAGACGAGGCGTCCCGATTTGAGCTCCACGATGACCGCACCGAACGGTCCACCGGTTCGCTCTTCAACATTGCGTCGCGCAACCTCGACCGCCACGGCCATACGGTCCTCGCTGGTTGGGTACACGCCCCGGTAGTGCTTGGCGTCGTCCGTGAGCCAGGAGGGAAGAGCGACCGTGGCTTGGGTCACCAACGGCACCGGCTCCGGGCCTGTATCCGTACCGAACGAGCTGGTCGAACTAGTAGTCACGTGCTGTCTCTCCTTATGCAAAGACTAACACTTTGTAAAGCTCGGCAACCTGCTTCTTCGGCACCTATCCGCGTTCTTCGCGGTAATACGGAATACCGAGTCCGGCCGGCGCTCCGATCGTTTGGCGAAGCTTGTCCGTCCTCGTAATAAGCACAAGCACAACAATCGTGAGAATGTAAGGCGACATGTTGAGGATGCTTGACGGCAGGTTGGTGCCTTCCGCCTGAAGACGGAACTGGATAGCGTTGACGCCGCCGAACAGCCACGCCCCAACCACGGCCCGGGCGGGGTTCCATGTTGCGAAGATCACCAACGCAATCACAATCCAGCCGCGGCCACCTGTCAGGTTCTCAGTCCACCCGGGCGTATATGACAACGACAGGTGGGACCCGGCAATGCCGGCCATCACACCGCCGAGGACGGTGTATCCGTATCGTCGTCGAAATACATCGACTCCCACGGCATCAGATGTCGAGGCACTCTCGCCGACCGCGCGCAGGTACAAACCCGGTCGAGTTTTGTAGAGGAAGAACCACGATACCGGCACCACCACAAAGAGCGAATACACAATCGGATCTTGATTGAAGAGTCCTTCGCCAACCAGCGGGAGACTAGACAGTCCCGGTATCGGCCACTTTGTGAACTTGGGACCGGTGAGACCCACAAGGGCCCCACCATCGGGGCCGAGTATCTGGCCGAGGAAGCTTGCAAGCCCGGTTCCGAGCAGGGTGATCGCTAACCCTGAAACGATCTGGTCCGCACGCAACGTAATGGTCGCAAAGGCATGGACGAGAGCCATCAAACCCCCGACAATTCCGGCGATGAGCACGCCGAACCACACATTGTTAGTCCTGTAGGCGGCCGCGAAACCGGTGACGGCGCCCATGATCATCATGCCCTCGACGCCGAGGTTCAGAATCCCGACTCGCTCGGTAAAGATCTCACCAATCGTCGCGAGGACGAGTGATGCCCCGGCAAAAGTCGCAATGGCGAGGATGGATGTCACGAGATCGAGATCCACTACGCCTCCTCTCCGACGGCGGGGGCCACGACACCGATGCGGGTGACCTTCAGCCGGTAGCGCGTGAAGACGTCCCCGGAGAGCACGCTGATCAAGATGGCGCCCTGGAGGACACCCGAAATGCTTGCCGGCAGACCCAGCGAGATTTGGAGCTGATCGCCACCGACGAACAGCGCCGCCATCAAGATCGCGACAATAACGACCGACCAAGGTCGTAGTTTGGCAAGCCAGGCCACAATGATGCCGGTAAACCCGTTCCCAACGTCGAGTCCGGCCTGGAGGCGATGCCCAAGTCCGGCAACTTCGGACAGGCCGGCCATCCCGGCAACGCCACCGGAGAGGATCATCACGAACAGCACATTCCGAACGACCGAGATCCCGGCATACTTGGCAGCGTTCGTGTTCTCTCCGAGGAGGCGGACCTCATAGCCCCGCCGAGTCTTGTCCATGATCACCCAGAGCACGCCGGCGACAAGAACCGCCAAGACGAAACCGAGGTGAATACGCCCGCCCAAAACGTTGAGTACCGGCATCTCGGAGAACTTCGGGAACCAGGTGAACTCGGGAAAGAGCGCCGACCCGGGAAAACCGAACCCTTCCGGATCCTTCCACGGCCCGGTGTAGAGCTGTTGATACAGGAGGATTGCGATGTAGTTGAACATCAGGGTCGAAATGATCTCGTCGACGCCGAGCTTCACCTTCATGATCGCCGGAATGAACGCCCAGGTAGCCCCGGCGATCGTTGCGGCGATGATTCCGATCGGAATGTACACCCACCGAGTTTGCGGGAGCCAGGGCAGCAGATCAGGAAGATAAATGGCAACCCACGTCCCGGCAATCGCTCCCATCACGAGCTGCCCCTCGGTACCGATGTTCCAGAAGAGCATCCGGAACGCCATTGCTACAGCAAGTCCGGTAAAGATCAGCGGCGTCGCTCGAACAAGTGTCTCCGTGACGGCGAAGAAGTTGCCGTCGACCCACTCGCTTATCGAACCAAACGCCCCCGCAGCCATCGCCCGGTAGGTCTCGATCGGCGGGGCGCCGGCAAGCGACAAAATGATTCCGCCGAAGAAAAAGGCGACCAACACCGACACCGTCGGCACTCCCCATGAGACCCACCGCGACACTTCGAGTCGTCGCTCGAGCTCAAACTTCCAGGGAAACGTCACGACAGCCGCTCCCCCGCCATCAAGAGACCGAGATCGTCTTTGGATGTTGTCTTCGGGTCAACGATGCCCATGACCTCGCCACCATGAAGGACCGCAATACGGTCGGACAGCGTGCGCAGTTCGTCAAGATCTTCGCTCACCATCACAACAGCGGCTCCGATTGCGCGCTGATTCAACAGCGCGTCTCTCACGATCTCGATTGCCCCCACATCGAGCCCTCGGGTCGGATACACCGCGACTAACACAGCCGGCTCGTCGCCGACGGCGAGGCGATCTGTGGCGTCGATCTCACGAGCCAGGATCAACTTTTGCTGATTACCCCCGGAGAGCCCACTCGCCGGGGCATCGGGATTTCCCGGAAGTACATTGAAGGCAGCGATCAGTCGGGTGCTCAGCTCATGGATCGCCTTCTTGTTCAGAAAGGATCGGCGAGAGATAGGTTCCGAGCGAAACGACTTAAGGATCACGTTGTCTGTCAATGGGAGATTTCCCGCAAGGCCTTGACCGAGCCGATCAGCGGGCACGTGGGCTACTCCACCCCGAATGAAGTCGATCGCACTCTTGCCGGTCAGATCGTTCCCCCGCACGGTGATCGATCCTGCCGTCGGTGTTCGCAAGCCGGTCATGACCTCGACGAGCTCCTTTTGGCCGTTCCCCGCAACGCCCGCGATTCCGAGGATCTCGCCACCGCGCACCGTGAGCGAAATATCGTTGACGGCTGTCACCGAACGGTCGCCCAGCGCCGTGACGTGATCGAGCACAAGTGCATCAGCGCCGAGGTCGGCGTCAGCCTTCTCTACCGAAAACAGCACGTCGCGTCCGACCATTAACCGGGCAAGATCGGCTTTTGTGACATCAACGACATCGACCGTTGCCGCCGTTTTGCCGTCCCGCAACACCGTAACTCGGTCGGCATAGGCGATCACCTCGTCGAGCTTGTGGGAGATGAAGACGATCGACACACCGCTAGCGGCAAGGGAATGCATCGTCTCACCCAGGGCGTCGGACTCCTGGGGCGTCAGCACAGCCGTCGGCTCATCGAGAATAAGCAGCGACGCTCCGCGGTAGAGCTGTTTCAGGATCTCGACCCGTTGCTGCTCACCGACGCTGAGCTGCCATACCTTCGCCTCTGGATTCACCGGAAGGCCAAAGCGCTCACCGATCTCCTTTATCCGTGCGCCCGCCTGTTTGAGATCAAGCACTGTCGGAGTGTCCTCCGCTCCGAGCAGAACGTTCTCAGCGACCGAGAACGTCGGAATCAGCTTGAAGTGTTGATACACCATGCCGATGCCGGCGTGGATGGCATGGCGCGGTGATCGGAGCACAATCTGGTGAAGCTCGTCCTGGTGAAGTGCCAGGTGAAGGCTGCCACCGTCAGGTTGATACAACCCGCATAGAACACTCATCAGAGTGCTCTTGCCGGCACCATTTTCACCGAGAAGGGCGTGGATCTCTCCGCGCCGCACCTCAAGCGTCACGTCCTCGTTCGCTATGACACCGGGGAATTTCTTCGTGATGTCCCGCATCTCGACAACAAGCTGATGCTGAGTTCCTGGCTGGGTGGTTGTCATGAGATTGGGTGGGGCCGACCGAACTCGGTTCGGTCGGCCCCACCCTTAAATCACTCGCTGTCTACTGCGATACGCCCTTGACGAACCACTCCATGCCGAGCATCGAGCCATCGTCCATACAAGAGCCGGCTGCGACCTGCTCGGTACCGTCGCCATCAACGATCGGA
>BDTL01000280.1 GCA_002898115.1 bacterium BMS3Bbin02
GGAGCGGCGACGCCAGGCGTGGGGTGAACGGCGTAGCTGGCGAGGAAGCTAAACGACGGTGTCGACCCACATGCGATGCACCTCGGTTTCAGTCGCCGTAGTAGCGCTGCTCCTTGAACGGATCACCGTACATGTGGTAGCCGTTCTGTTCCCAGAAGCCCGGAGCATCAGCATCCATGACTGTGAACCCTGCCACCCACTTGCAGGATTTCCAGAAATAGAGGTGGGGCACGACGAGCCGGAGCGGCCATCCGTGTTCGGCGTCGAGTGGCTCCCCCTCGTACGTGTGAGCGAATACGTTGTCCTCCCGAAGAAAGTCCACAATCGGCAAGTTAGTGGTGTAACCCTGAACGTCCTTCAACATGACGTGGCTCGCCGACGAGTCAACATCAAGTTGATCCCACACGGTGCGCACTGACACACCCACCCAGGACGTATCGAACTTCGACCACTTCGTCACACAGTGAATGTCGAACGTCTTCGATGTTGTCGGGAGCGATTGAAACTCGTGCCACGCCCACGTCTTGTCCTCGGCCACCAGCCCGTCGACCGTGAAGCTCCATGACGTGAGGTCGATGTCCGGGACCGAACCGACGTGCAGCACCGGGAACCGTGGCGTGTGATATTGCCCGGAAGGCAGACGAGCAGGATCTATGCCCATGTCAGCGAGTTGGGCGCGATTGCGGGAAAAGAAACTCATGGTTGCGCCGTGGCGGTCATAGCCTCGGGCGGAGTCGCCGTGCTCGTGGCCACGACCCGGTCGGGGGTTAACAGGGTATCGAATTCAATCATGGGGACCTTTGCTCGGGAAACGGGGCGGTTGCGGAGCGTCCCCCGCACCGGTAGTTCAGCCCAAGGCGTAACCTGACCTACGATACCTGAGACGACCCGACGAAAGGGTGAAAGTTCCGTGAACGACAACCAGCCGGGCCGCTCGTCCCAACGTCTGACCCTGCTTCTCGTCGCGGTCGGCGCTGCGGCAGTGGGGATCATGGCTTTCGCCGCGGCGCAGTCGTCCAACCAGACACCGGCGGGTCAGATCCCGATTGATGTTCAGGTCAACCCGAACAGCAGCATCCAGAACATCAACGATCTCGCCCCCGATGTGACTGACGAGGAGGGCATGGCGCCCGATTTCGAAGTCACACTTGCGACGGGTGAACTCTTCAAGTTGTCGGAGTTCCTAGAAACGGAGGGAAAGCCGGTGTTCCTGAACCTCTGGGCCTCGTGGTGTGGGCCATGTCGCGCCGAGATGCCAGACATCGATGAAGCCGCCAAGCGGTATCCGGGCGTCATGTTCCTCGGTGTCGCAGTAAACGACGACCTGGACCTAGCCAGGGACTTCGTGGAGCAGACCGGCGTCACGTACCCGATCGCCTACGACACCCGGGACGCTGTCGTCACCGCCTACCCGCCGATCGCCATGCCGGCAACCTTCATCATCTCAAGCGACGGGAGACTCGTCGACATGGTGTACGGCGCCCTCAAACAAGCCGACATCGATCGACTCCTCGCCCCGGTCATAGGCAGCTAACGCCTCCGCTTCTCCCATTTTGGCGTCCATCTGTGCACGATGGTGCACAGATGGACGCCAAAGCGACAGGGTGCGACATACCGGATCAAGGATCGTGGCTGATACGACGACACGACCACCGGTTGAGGCCGGTGTGGGACTCAACCCGAACCTGGGTGCCGGTGGTGGGCACACAACGTTCACCGGCTCGAGGGTAAACCGTATCGTGCGCTCACGGCAGGTCGACTCCCGGCGGGAAGTCAACACCGACACCCCTAGTCCGACAGCCATCAGGTACTATCTGGGACAACATCGACAAGGAAGGTGTGCGGGGCGCATACCATGGCACGACTCACCCAATCCTCACGGCAGCCACTGTCAGAGTCCTTGTCGGCGGGGGCGCCTCCACGGGTTCTGCGCATACGACTCCTTTCGGCGAAGTCCATTCTCAGGGGTGCTGTGCTCCTCGGTCTTGCAGCACTGCTGCTCTCCTCGTGCTCCAACACGGAAACCGAGCCGACACGGCCGATCGATGCCGGTGGACCGACGACAACGGCTACAGAACCTACCGAGCCCCCTGTCGATTCGCCTCCATCAACGACGACGTTTGCGTCCACCGAGGACCTCCGCACGTACGTCGCGGCTGTGCTCGACGACGGGTTTGTGAGCGCCGCGGAGATGGATCGTGTCTATGGACTGTTCATCGTCTGCCTCGAAAAGGGCGGACTGACGGGAGAGGTTGCATACGACCTCACGACCGGTCCCGGCATCGTCGTAAACTTCGAGAAGAGGGGGGACGACCATCTTGAGACCGCAGCGAACCGTGTCTTCGTCCGCTGCAACTCGTTGATCCAAGTTGCGCTCAGCGTGTATTCAAAGGATCACCCAACAGGCGACGCGGAGCGTGCACTCATCGGTCGACGCCTCTTCGACTGTCTCACCGACGCCTTCCCCGACCAGCCCGACCTCGTATCGCTATTGGGGGCACGCGACAAGATAGGTTCAACAGAACCGACAGAAGTGCTCGATGCCCTCAGCAGTGAGGAACAACTCGTCGTGTTCAACTGCCGCGAAGCCAGCGAGAAAGGCGAGTGGCGACCGTTCGGTAGCTAACGCCAAAACAGGAGAGATTGTTACTCGAGGTCGTAGAGCGCGGTCCCGGGGTGCACGATGTCACCCTCGGCGATCAGCCATCTGATCACGCCCGGTTGCGGGGACTCAACGGGGATCTCCATTTTCATCGACTCAAGGATTGCGACCTCGTCGCCGGCCGCAACCACCGCCCCATCCGATACTGCGAGTTTCCACACCCGGGCGGGTATGTCCGCGTTGAAACGCGCCACTAACGGCCCCGCCATTCGGGTGAGCGCTTTTCCACAAACGCTTGCACACCCTCACTCGCGTCCTCAGTCGTCGAAATGGCGGTAAGTCCGATATGGAGATGGTCCAGGGCCGCATCGAGACCCATGTCTTCGATTGCATAGAACGATTCCTTGCCCAGGGCCAACGCTGCAGGGCTCAGCGCAAGCAACGCATCAACAACCTTGTCGACCTCCGCGTCAAGCTCGTCGTGAGGTACGACCCGCGTTGCGATGCCCAGTTGCACCGCCTCATCCGCGGTAAACCGTCGACCCGTGAGCATCATGTCGAGCAGAGCCTTGCGCGGGACAAGGGGTTTGAGGACCGCCGATATCATCATCGGCCACAACCCGACGTTGATCTCGGGAGTGCCGAAGGTGGCCCGATCCGAGGCAATGGTGATGTCACACGCGGCCGCAAGACCGAAACCACCGCCGAGTGCGTGACCGTTGACCCGCGCAATCGTCGGTTTGCCGCAGCGCCGCATCTGACGGAACAGCGCCGCAAGAGCCCCCCTACCCTCGTGGCCGCCAAGTGCAGAATCGACGAAACCGCCGGCAAGATCACCGCCCGCCGAAAACGTCTTTTCGCCGGCACCGGTCACCACCACGACGCGAGCATCGTCGTCGTGCGTCGCTCGACGCATCGCGTCGAGGAGACCCTCCATGGTGGCGGCAGACATGGGGTTGTGGCGATCCGGCTCATTGATCGTGACTGTTGCGCGACCATCCAGTTTTTCGTACAAGACCATGGAACCTCCACACGTGACGGTAGTCGCACTGCCCGCCGGGGCGAGCATGTGTTGTAGACAACACACCAGACTAGGGTCGTCATATGCCGCTGTTGATACTCGTCCTCATCATCCCCGTCGTCATCGCTCTGATCCGCGGCGGCAATCTGGGCAACCTCACGGAGATGTCAGTCCGCGGGTGGTGGCTTCTTTTTGTCGGGTTCGGGATGCAGATTGCTTCCAACACCGTAAGCGCGGACCAAGGCACACTC
>BDTL01000281.1 GCA_002898115.1 bacterium BMS3Bbin02
CCGGCGTGGTCGGAAAATCTCGCCCACCGGCAGCAGACGGGATCCCATACGATAAGCAGTGAGCGACCCATATGTGGGAGAGAGGGGTCCGGCCTTGGTCGGGCCGCTCGTGGTTCGCGGCTGACCGGCACATATCGGTCGACGGTTTCAGTCGGGTTCACAGACGCCAGCCGTCCGGCGGAACCAGACGAACCGGAAACGATCTACGGCGTAGCGACTCGTCCGTAGAACTCTATTTCGGCGATGGCGATCTCGTTGAACGGTGATGCTGTACCGACAGCCTCCGCCGGATAGGTCGACAGCACCTTGAGTTTCAACTCGGTCGTCTTCAGCGTCGCGATCGAGATGCGCTGTTCGTCGTTCGAGTTGGTGAGCGTCCCGGACGTCTCGAGGGCAATGTCGTCGACCGTGATGCTGAACTCTTTGATGCGGAAATTGCGCTTGAACCGGGTCTCATCCACGATGTTGTAGATCCTGATCTCTGAGATTGCCACAGGGTCGGTCCATGTGAAGGTGAGCTCGGCGCCGACTCCTTCGTCGCCCGCCGACTGCCACTCTTCGGTACGATCGCCATCGATGAGATTGGCGGCTCCGTAGTCACCCGGGAGTTCAGAACTGGCTACAGCGCCAGCTGGCTGGATAAGGGAGAGTGTGAGCGGCTGAGTCGTGGGGCTTGTTGCAGCCACTGTGGTGGTCGTCGCAGCAGGGTCTCCGCCACCAATGAACTGGGAAATGACGAATACCACGACGAGAACACCGAGGAGAACACCGAGAGCGCGCCCTCCGGGAGTCATTCGGGCCGCGGGCGGTGGGGCGACCGGGAGCGGACTGGACTGGATCCGGGCTCCACAGGATTCGCAGTGGCGGTTCGTTGATGGGTTCGACGCCGCACATGACGGGCATGAGATGGCCGACGCTGGCTGGCGTGTGGCGGAGGATTGTTGATACACCTCGCGACGCGCGACCGGTGGAGGGGGTTCAACACCGGGTGGGGGTCCTTCATCGAGCTCGAACGGCTCAAAGAGATCTTCGAATGGATCGTTCGGTGTATCCCTGTCCACAATTCCTCTGGTACTCAGTGCATGGTCAGCCGCTATTGTGGCACGGATGCAGGCATTGCGCGCGGTACGTGAAGTTGAGGGCTGGACGACAGCCAATTTGGTGACGGGTGGATTACTGCTGGTCGCCGTCATTGGTATCGCCGTTTGGGCGATCCGCCGATACCTCTACGATTCTTGAGGATCCCGCTGTGGAGTCGATGGGTTGACTCAGGCGTTGGTCGTGGAGTGTGAGCGGAAACGTGTCACAGGCCGGCATTAGCTTATGGGGAAACCTTCGACTCGGGAGCGCACGTGGCGTATCGCTGCACACAATGTGAACACCAATCGGGTAAATGGATGGGGTTCTGCAGCCAATGCGGGGAGCGTGGCACCCTTATCGAGGTCGCTGCCGGTTCTGGCGAGCGGCGCGACCTGGTGGCCATCACCGACGTCGGTGAGGAGCAGACCGGCCGTCACCCGGTCGGCATTGGAGAAATTGATCGTGTTCTCGGGGGTGGTTTCGTGCCGGGAGCAGCGGTTCTATTGGGCGGCGAGCCCGGCGTGGGGAAGTCGACGGTTTTGCTGCAGATAGCCGCCGCACTTGCGGGCGGTCGCGGTCGCGTACTTGTTGCCAGCGCCGAGGAGTCGGTCGGCCAGATAGCCCTCCGGGGTAGACGCATCGGCGCAGCGGTCGACGGTATCGATCTTCTCGCGGAGAGTTCGCTTGAGAATATCCTCGCGACAGCCGACGCCATCCAACCGAGCCTTCTTGTGATTGATTCGATTCAGACAGTGACGACTCGTAAGGCCGACGGTATCGCCGGTTCTGTGGGCCAGGTTCGGGCAAGTGGTGCTGAGGCCGTTGCCTTTGCGAAGCGCACCGGCACGCCCATTGTACTGATCGGACACGTAACCAAGGACGGTGCAATCGCGGGTCCCAAGGTGCTGGAGCACCTGGTCGATGTGGTTCTGTACCTTGAGGGTGAAGACGCTACCGGATTGCGGGTACTCCGCAGCCTGAAGAATCGTTACGGTTCCATAAACCAGATCGGTCTGTTCGAGATGAGCGACCGCGGCATGATTCCGGTTGTCGACCCCGCAAAAGTGTTGCTCTCAGATCGCCGCCCGGGAAGCGCCGGGACCGTTCTCGCCGTTGCTCTGGAGGGGCGTCGACCGATAGTCCTTGAAGTACAAGCGCTCGTGACGAAATCAGTCACACCGCAGCCGCGGCGGTCGGTGAAAGGCATTGATGCGGCCCGGGTACACCAGTTGTTGGCTGTTTTGGACCGCCACGGTGGGATCCCCTTTGCCGATAGGGATGTGTATGTCAATGTGGTCGGCGGCATCAAGCTCAAGGAACCGGCCGCGGACCTTCCCGTGGCTTTGGCTCTGGCGTCCTCGCACGGCGGGGTTGCGCTCAACGAGATCGTTGCCTGGGGTGAGCTTGGTCTCACCGGGGAGTTACGCCCCGTCTCGCAGGCTGATCGCCGCAGGGAGGAGGCATTGCGCCTTGGGGTCAATGTTGTCATTGCTCCAGGCAGCGCGATGCACACAATCGGTGATGCATTAACCGCTGCGGGGATGTCTCCGGTGCGTTCCAGGGGTGCCGGTCGTGGCGAGTAAAGGCTGTTACCCTTCGCCGTCATGAGTGACCGTGGTCGGGACAATGTGGAAATCCTGCGCAGTTTTGCGCCGGGAACACTGCTGCGACAAGGCACCGAGCTTATCGTGCGACAAGGCACCGGCGCCTTAATCCTTCTGGGTTCCGGGTCCAAGGTCGATCGCGTGTCAAGTGGAGGCTTCAGTCTGGACGGCGCGGATTTTACGGCACAACGCGTTGCTGAGGTGGCCAAAATGGACGGTGGCATTGTCGTCGACACCGACACCATGACCATCACGAGGGTGAACGTTCAATTCATTCCCGATCCGACAATCGAAACGATCGAGACGGGAACTCGGTTCAGGACTGCCGAGAGGCTCGCACGCCAGACGGGGTTGCCGGTGCTTGCAATTTCTGAGGAACGTCGCGCAACGGCGACAGTCTTCATTGGAGAACAGAGCTTTGGGCTGCGTTCTCCAACAGACCTCTTTGGTCAGGCGAACCAGGCACTGAACTCGCTTGAACGGCTCCGCCGGCGAGTATCTGATGCCGAGCACGGCCTAACGAGGGCCGAGGCGGATGGTGTTGTCACGGTCCGCAATGTTGTCGTTCTGCTGCAACGCGCCGCGTATGTCCACCGTGTGTACGAGGGTCTGAGTAGTTTGCTTGTCGAGCTTGGCCGCGAGGCTGCGCTCATCGACATCCAGGCGAACGATATCGTGGAAGGCGTCCGTACAGTGGGTGATCTTGTGTACGCCGACTACCTTCCGAAGGGAAAACGCAAGACGGTTTCGGCGATTGGGATGTTGTCGACTGTCCCGATGGATGATCTGCAATCGGGTTATCGGGTGGCTCAGGAACTCGGGTTAGGTCCGCTGGAGAACAGTGTGGAACCTCGAGGACTCAGAGTCCTTGCCGGAGTGCCTCGTCTCCCCGACGCGGTGCGCGGCGCGCTGTTGAGACACTTCGAGTCCTACCGGGACCTCGTTGGCGCGTCGGTGGCTGAACTGGAGCAGGTTGAGGGAGTCGGACGTTCGCGCGCTCACCACATACGGTCGTACCTGCAGCGCGTTGAGCGGCTTGCCTCGCCGCTCGGGGACGTATAGCGGTCTGACTCCAGTGACCTCTACACCGAGTACACTATCCGCCGCTACGAGATGAGTGAGTGAGAGTGCCAGCGAAGAAGACTCCAGCGAAGAAAACGGCGACGGCCAAGAAGCCGGTCGCCAAGAAGGCGGCGGCGAAAAAGCCGGTCGCCAAGAAGGCGGCGGCGAAAAAGCCGGTCGCCAAGAAGGCGGCGGCGAAAAAGCCCGCGGCGGCAAAGAAGCCCGCGGCAGCGAAGAAGCCCGCGGCGGCAAAGAAGCCCGCGGCAGCGAAAAAGCCCGCGGCGGCAAAGAAGCCCGCGGCGGCGAAGAAGCCCGCGGCGGCGAAGAAGCCCGCGGCGGCGAAGAAGCCCGCGGCAGCGAAGAAGCCCGCGGCAGCGAAGAAGCCCGCGGCGGCAAAGAAGCCCGCGGCAGCGAAAAAGCCGGCAAAAAAGTCCTCCGCAGTGAAGGCGGTCGACAGCAAGGCCGTATCAAAATCTACCGCAAAGAAGAAACCTGAAGTGACCAAGACCACTGAGAAGAAGACGCCTGCCGAGCCCGTGGAAGCACCGTTCGAAGTGGCGGACAAAGTGGTGTATCCGCACCATGGTGCCGCGACGATTATCAAGAAACAGAAGATCTCGTTCGACGGAGTGCGCGTCGAGTACTTCGTGCTTGAAGTTGCGACCGATCAGCTGATCGTGCGCGTCCCGGTTGCACGCGCTGTCGAACTCGGTGTTCGGCCGGTGATTTCGAGAAACGTAGCTCGCCGGGTCTTCGCCACGTTCAAGGACGACCCGCAAGAGGCCGGCTCCAACTGGTCACGGTGGTACAAGCTGCTCACGGAAAAGATCAACAGCGGCGACATTTTCCAGGTCGCTGAAGTTGTGCGTGACCTCACGTATGCCCAGCAAGTGAAGGGGATTTCACCTGCGCTCAAGAGAATGCTTGCCAAGGCCCGCTTGATCATCGTCTCCGAACTTCGGTTTGCCCTCGATCTCGACGAGGAGGACACGGTAAAGAAGCTTGACCGTGCTCTGCCGAAGGTCGAAGAAGACGAAGACGAGTAGTCCCGCCGCTTCGGGGGCTACCGCGCCACAGCACGCAGACACCGCGTGTTAATCCCGGACTCCGATTCCCGGAATGTCTCAACGGTGATCGTGCCCTTGCCGATACTGAGTAGATGGCAACGGTGAAGGACGGCTAGAACATGATGGTCGAAGCCATTCGGCTTCTGGTCACGCTTGCGACGACCGCTATCGGGTTCAGCGCGGGGCGATCCATCGCGTCCTGGTTCCCGAGCGCCGGTATTGATCCAGACGCATCGATCGTGTGGGGCGCACTGCTCGGTGCTTCAGTCGGATATGTGCTTGGAGGAGTACTCGGTAGACGTCTTCGATCCGGCATCTCGCGTGCACCCGAATTTCTTCGTCGGGCGACCGGGCCGCAACTGTTTGCAGGGACGTTCGGCGCACTTGCCGGCATGGTGGCTGGCGCAATTGCCGCGGTACCGATAATTGCCTTCTTCCCTGCAACGATCGCATGGCCCATTGCGGGATTGATCGTGTTGGTGATTTCCTCGTTCGGAGCATCGGTCTTCGCCGGTCGTGCCCATGAGCTGCTTGCTGTTGCCGGACTTCGTGAGCGTCAGCCTCTGCGTCGAACCGAGGTCGATCCTGCTCAAACCATCGGATCGAGTTTTGTTGTTGACTCGTCGGCAGCTATCGACGGGCGTCTCCTGGAGCTTGCTCGGGTTGGCATCGTGAGCGGTACGGTGCTCGTCCCCGAGTTCGTTATTGACGAACTGCAGGCCGTTGCCGATGCGGCTGACAAGGCGAAGCGCCGTCGTGGCAGACGTGGCCTCGACATTCTCGACGTTCTTCGAGATGTCGAGAATGTAGACTTTCATGTGATCGATCACACGGTCCCCGAGCATGAGGACGTTGACGCCAAGCTTGTCGTTCTCTGCGTCCGCTTTGGTGCGACCTTGATCACAACCGATCACAACCTTGCCAAAGTCGCGGCGTTGCGAGACGTTCGTGTCCTGAACCCGCATTCTCTGAGCGAAATGCTTAAACCCCAGTTCGTGATGGGCGATTCGGTCGAGATCCTGATACAGCGCGTGGGATCTGAGCCGGGACAGGGCGTAGGATTCCTTGAAGATGGCACAATGGTGGTTGTCGAGGATGGCGCTGACATGGTTGGCGCCGTCGTGAAGGTAGAGGTCTCAAACATGATGCGCACGTCGATCGGTCGAATGGTGTTCGCGCAGATCCCATCGTGAAGCTCGCTGCGATCGTTCTCGCCGCCGGCTCTGGTTCTCGTTTCGGGGGAGCCAAGCACGATGTTCTTCTGGCGGGCCGTCCGGCCTGGCGCTGGTCGACGGATCTGTTCGACGAGATGGGAATTCCCGTCATCCTGGTTGGGCCCTTGCCAGGTGGCGTCGGCGGCGGTGAACGCCGCCGCGACTCTGTCGCCGCGGGACTTGATGCCGTCCCTCCTATAACCACTCATGTGCTCGTGCATGACGCCGCACGTCCGTTGATATCGCGGCCGCTCGTCGAACGTATTGTTGGTGCCCTCGAGCAGGGTGCCGCTGCTGTGATTCCGGCCGTACCGGTCACGGACACGGTCAAGAGAGTTGTGGAAGGCGTCGTCGTGGAGACCATTGATCGAACCGAGTTGGTATCCGTCCAGACGCCACAGGGATTCGCGATTGCTCTGCTTCGGCGTGTCCATGAGCAAACAGATGATGATGTCACTGATGACGCGGCCCTCGTCGAAGCTGCGGGTATACCTGTGAAGGTTGTTGCAGGCGACCCTGAGAACCGCAAGATCACCTACCGCGCCGATCATTACATCGCCGAAGCAACTGTTCGTCTGCGAGGCGAAACTGATGGATAGCGTCCGGGTTGGGCATGGTTACGATGTCCACCGGTTCGGGGGCGATCCGCCGTTGATGCTCGGCGGAGTGGTTGTGTCGGATCAACGCGGTGTGCTCGGCACGTCCGATGCAGATGTGGCCCTGCATGCGCTCATTGACGCCCTGCTCGGCGCAGCCGCCATTGGGGATATCGGTGACCTGTTTCCGTCGATCGACGCGACGTGGGAGGGAGCAGCGTCGCTCGATATGCTCCGGCTTGTGTCCGACCGAGTGAGCACGGCGGGATATCGTGTCGGCAACGTCGACATTACGATCATCTGCGAAGAGGTGCGCATCGCCCCGCACCGAGATGCAATGCGCACGGTGATCAGTGAGGTCCTGTCAGTCGGGGTCGGGGCCGTGTCCGTAAAAGCTACAACCACTGATGGACTTGGGTTCATCGGCCTCGATGAAGGACTTGCCGCCCACGCGTTAGCAGTGCTCTATTCGGACGTGTAGAACCCGATCGCGTCCGCAGGATCGTCGGTAATGATCCCCGCAACGCCGCTGGTGGCGCAGAGGTCAAATGCCTGGTGTGTGTCAACACCCCATGTCACTACGGTGATTCCGAACTGAGCGGCATCATCTCCGATTCCCGGTCCCGCGAGCTGGAGACCGGTGAGGTGCGGGATCGCGATATCAATCCGTGCATCTTTGAGAGTGCCGAGATGGTTGGCGGGATCCGTCGCGAGTCCCAGTAGCTGTCCCGTCACCACGCGTCGATCGAGTTCCGCCACTCGTAGAACAGTCCTGTGGTTGAACGAGGACACGAATACCCGGTTGTGGAGCCAGTAGCGGTCGATCCACGCCACGATCCACGACGCCATAACGTGTCGCTCGTCGTGGTCGGGCTGGTCAGGATCGTTCTTGATCTCCACGTTGATGATTCCCGGCAGTAACGCCAGTGCTTCATCGAGCACAAGCACATGTGGGGCGGCTGCCTTGATCTCGTCGAGTGAGGCGTCGATGATTGAACCGAGGCCTGGGATATCGGGGTCGTGATGCACGACTATCTGGTCATCAGCCGTGCGGCGGACGTCGAGTTCGACGCCATCGGCACCTTGTGCATGGGCGATCCTGAACGCATCGGCAGAATTGTCGACGGCGTATGCCCTTGCTCCGCGGTGACCAAGGACGGCCGGATATGCACGGTTAGGGTTTGTCAACATCCCACCAGCGTAGTGGTGTGAACAACCGTGGGGCGCTGGTCGGTTCCATCGCTGATAGCATTGCTCGTTATGAAATTGTTCAACACGCTTGGGCGCAAACTTACCGACTTTGATCCGGTGGAGGGCTCACCGGTCGGTATCTATGTATGCGGGCCGACCGTGCAAACGAAACCGCATGTTGGTCATGGTCGAGCCGCGGTTGCGTTCGACGTGTTGCGCCGTTACCTCCTGTGGCGGGGATTCGATGTCATATACGTCCAGAACATCACTGACGTGGACGACAAGATCATTCGGGCTTCCATTGAGCAAGGGGTGCCGGCGGCCGAGGTGGCGGCCGCTGCTACTGATGCGTTTCGGCAGGGCTACGAGGCGCTCGGAGTCATGGCGCCGGATCTTGAGCCGCGGGCAACAGAGCACATCCCTTCCATGATCACGATGATCGAGCAGCTGATTGAGAAGGGACATGCCTACGAGGCCGGTGGAGACGTGTATTTCCGAGTTCGCTCGTTTCCCGAGTATGGCCAGCTGTCGGGGCGCAATATCGACGAACTGTTGTCCGGGGCGAGGATTGAACCGGGCGAACTGAAAGATGACCCACTCGACTTTGCGTTGTGGAAGTCCGCCAAACCCGGGGAACCGTCGTGGCCATCGCCCTGGAGCGATGGGCGCCCGGGCTGGCATATCGAGTGTTCTGCCATGGCCCGCGAGTACCTCGGGGACACGTTTGCGATCCACGCCGGTGGAACCGACCTTGTGTTTCCGCACCATGAGAATGAAATCGCACAGGCCGAGGCGGCCACGGGTAACCGATTTGCAAAGATCTGGCTACACAACGGGATGGTGAATCTTTCCGGTGAAAAGATGGCGAAGTCCACGGGCCACGTAATCGACCTGCGCGGTGCGGTGGAACGGTGGGACCCGATTGCGGTCCGTCTGTTCTATCTGCGGACCCACTACCGCAAACCGGTGGATTTCTCCGAAGATGCTCTCGACGACGCCGAGGCGTCGCTCGAACGACTCAGGGCCTTCCGCCGCCGCGTGCCGGGGGAAGTGTCGACACCGGCCGATGCTGAGCTGATCGGTCGCTTTAGTGAGGCGCTTGGTGACGATCTTGATGTCGCTGGCGGGCTGGCCGTACTGTTTGATACGGTTCGCGAAGGCAATCGCTTGCTTGATGCCGGTGAAGATGCGGGGTCATATGTCGCGGCATACGACGAAATGATGAGTGTCTTCGGACTGGAGGCGCCCAGTGGCGATCTTGAGGACCTCCGAGCAGGTATCGAAGCGCTGGCGTTGCGGTTCGGTGTTGCGCCAGGCAGTCCTGCGGTGATGCTCGACGCATTGGTTCACACCCGCAACGAGGCCCGTGCTGCTAAACAATGGGCAACATCGGACTCGATACGAAACGATCTCGCCGATCTCGGAATCACAGTGGAGGATACGGCCAATGGCACGCGCTGGTATCGGGGATAGGGTCGAGGGTTTCCATGCGGTTCTCGCCGCATTCGACGCAGGCCGGGTGCGCGTGCTCCATATCGAGAGAGGTCGTCTCAAGCGGGAGGCCTATGTGGATCTGGCGGATCGAGCAGACAGGGTCTGTCGTGTGCTCGTAGTCGACGATGTCCGACCGCTTGCCGAAACGACCGCACCTCAGGGTGTTGTTGCCGAGTGCGCACCGCTTGTGCCTGCGACCCTGATGAAGGCAGTCGATCGAACCGATCCTGCTGCATTGATTATCCTGGACAAGTTGGAAGATCCTCGCAACGTCGGCGCGATCTGTCGGTCAGCGCTCGCGGCCGGTGTTCGGGGCATGGTGATTCCGACGAGGAGGGCTGCGCCCCTCAGCTCTGCAACCTTCAAAGCAGCCGTCGGCGCCCTTGAGCACATGGATGTCGTGCTCGTGAGCTCGGTCGCAGACACCATGCGCCAACTCCGCGACCGGGGCGTGTGGCTTGTCGGACTGGAGGGCACCGCTCGGGATTCACTATTCGGCTGCAACCTCCTCACCGAGCCCGTTGGTATCGTCATCGGAGCCGAGGGCAAGGGCCTCTCTCGCCTTGTCGCTGAGCGGTGCGATTCGCTGGTTTCCATCCCGCTGCACACCGGAGTTGAATCGTTGAACGCGTCGGTGGCGGCGTCGCTTGCGGTGTTCGAGTTGGCACGGGCGAGAGGTTCGGTAACCTAAGGGCCGATTCCGAGGAGCCTCCAGGTCGTTCGCCGGAATCTCATACTGTGCTGGCGTAGCTCAGTTGGCCAGAGCAGCCGCCTTGTAAGCGGCAGGTCATGGGTTCGAGTCCCATCGCCAGCTCCATTGTCCTCATTGTTGGGTCGATTCCGGTAGGTATCGACCCAACAACGGGAGATGTGGTGCTTTCTGAAACGTGTTCCTCATGCCACGGTGGACCGAAATACACCGAAAACTCGGTGTTCACATATAGCCTGCGCGTATGTTGTCAGAACGTGACCGCCAAGTGCTTGACTTTGAGGAACGCCTATGGCAGCTCGACGCCACAAAACAAAGCGGCATTCGTATCCAACTCGGCATGTCGGTGACCCGCTACAGCCAGATCCTACGCCGTCTCGTGGATGATCCAGAAGCTCTGAGGTACGCGCCGATGGTGACGCGACGCCTTCGAAAGAGACGCGACGAACACCAGGTCCGATACCGGTCAGACATCGTGCTCGGACGCCGACAATGACAGTGTCCGATCCCGAGACCACGACGCTGTCCTCGCCTTTCCTGGCGTTTGGCGTTGCGGCTTGGTCGATTCTCGGTGGCATGCTCGTGCTCGCGGCGTCCCTGTGGATTCTCGGGAAAGCCCAGGTGTTGTTGGCTCCGATCGTTCTCGCAGTCGTGCTGATGTATCTTCTCAACCCGATCGTGTCGCGCCTTCACCAACATGGGGTGCACCGTCTTGTTGGGTCGTTGGTAGCGTTCGTGCTGTTGCTCGGATTCTTCGGGTTGCTCGGCGCCCTTGTCGCGCCATCCGTCACATCCCAGAGCGGTGAGCTGGTTGAAGGTTTTCCGGACATTTTCGACAACACGATGAACGAGGCGCGGAAAGTCGCCAGCTCCGTCGGGTTCACAAGCATCTCGCTGCCGACCTACGACGAGTTCAAGGAGTTCGTTGGGGCCCCCGAGCAACGAGACGCGATCATCGAGCAGCTTCAGGGTCGGATCGGTTCGATCACATCCAGTTTGCTCGAGGTGTTGTTGGTGTTCTTTATCGCACCGGTCGTCGCGTTTTATCTCCTCATTGACCTTCCGCGGTTGCGCACCGGCGCGATTGCACTCCTGCCGGGCAGGACCAAGGACGAGATCGTCCACGTCTCGAGAAACGTTGGTGGCGCCGTCGGTGGATTCCTCCGCGGCCAGGTCCTGGTTGCGGTGATCGTTGGTATCCTCACCAGCGCCGGTTTCGCTTTGATCGGACTCAAGTTCTGGCTCATCATCGGGATGATCGCCGGATTCCTCAACATTGTGCCGTTTGTCGGACCGTGGGTCGGCGGTCTGCTCGGTGTCATTGTTGCCCTCGCCACGGCAGATCTCACCACTGCGTTGTGGGCTGCGGGAGTGGCCTTGGTCGTGCAGCAAATCGATAACAACTTCATTTCTCCAAACGTGCTGCGGGCCACCGTTCGTATCCACCCGGCCGCAATCGTGTTGGTCTTGTTGCTCGGCGGTGCCGTCGCGGGGTTGTGGGGTGTACTGCTGGCGGTTCCGCTCACCGGTGCTCTCAAAATCGTTGTCGGTCACCTCTGGAGGACTCGTGTCCTGGGGCAGGACTGGGATGAGGTTCCCGATCCAATCATCCCGGAATCCGAACTTTATGAACCTCTGTTCGCTCGTCTGCGTTCCTTGGAGTCGGCGACCACGCCCTTCCGGTCGGACATCCCGTCCGAGGAAGAGCTTGCATCGCGTTCTGAGGACGTTCCGGATGATGAGGCCGTCATCGCCGACGACGCCCCTCGCGTAGTTTCCGACGAAGACAATACTTCTGGGGAGAACCGCACCACCCCGCAGTAGGGACGTACCGCCATGCTGGACATTGGGATACTCGTAGTCCTCGGACTTCTTGCGATTCGTGGTTGGTTTCGCGGTCTGCTGAGGTCGGTGGTTTCGTTGGCCGTACTCGGCGTAGGCGCCTTTGTTGCGTTCACCATGTCGGGTGCGTTCGCCGGAACCGTGCAGGGTATGACAGGGCTGTCCCACGACCCGGCTCGGATGGTGGCCTCGACGGTCATTTTCCTCGTCATCTCGATCGCCGGTGCGATTGTTTCGTCGGTTCTGCACAAGGGCATCCGGTTCCTCCCGGGTCTGACAACACTCAACCGACTCGCGGGAGCGGCGTTTGCCGTGATTGCCGGGTCTCTCGTGTTACTGCTTGGCTTGACGCTCGCGAGTCTGTTGCCACCCAACGAAACTGTTGACGGGCAGTTCGAGAACTCTCAGATCGTCTCGACGTTTACCAATCCGGACGGTCTGGCGCAGCGGTTGCTCTCGACGATCACGGGTGATCGCCTTCCGCGGGCTCTGCTGGTCATTGAGCAGCTCGTAGGTGATCGCCGGTTGGTCATAGCGCCCGATGCCAGTCAGCGGATACCCGCAAGTGCACCTGACGCTGTCGAGGAGCGTCCGATACTCGCTCAGGATGTCAACGATCTGATAAACCGCGACCGAGTCGGCAACAATGTCTCGGCACTCGCGCCATCCGATGCGCTTGGGAAGGTCGCACTCGAACATGCCAAGGCGCTCCTCCTCGAAGGTACTGTGTCGCATTCGTCCGCGGATGGGACCATCGCTCAACGGCTCGATCGCGCCGATGTTCTGCGTACCTCGGTCCATTTCGCCGTCGTTCTTGCCGTCTCGCCGGAATCTGCCGTGGAGGGGATAGGGGAGCAGGCGTGGTCATCGCCAATCGTTACTGATGCGGATGTGACGAAGATCGGCGTGGGTGTCGCCGCGGCTGGTGTCCTCCAGATATACGTCGTGATCGTAAGTCAGTAATCGGTGACCGCGAGCTAACGCGCGGTTTTGGAACGGCGTCGGCGGAAGACTCTGAGCACAAGGGCGACCGCAACCGCGGCTCCGATGCCAACTCCGATGTACACCGCGGTACCCGGCACGCTGGTGGGTGGTGTGAGGTCTGAGACGACCATGATGGCACGGCGCGGTTCGAGGAGAGTGAGGTCCCATACCAACCGACCCTCGTCGTCGATGCGGTCTGCGTTGTGTTCAACGACCGTTCCCGGCATGTCGACGACCGCCGTGATCGTAATGAACTGTGCGATTGTCTCGATTCCGACCGGCGCGTTGTCGGGGATCTCGGATTCCAGGTCCATGTCAATGAGCCCGGAGAGTGTTAGCTCATCGCCGACCCGCTCGAATGATGCCTCCTTTATTGCCGACAGGTCTGAGCCCACGGCGAAGAGCTCCTTGAGCTCTTCGAAGGTGCCGAACGCTGCCGTCGCCGTCCATGTTGTGAAGTCGCCGTCACGTGTTTCGATAACATCGACAGTCGAGGTGTCGATCCCGAAACGTGCAAACATTTCATCAGGATCTAACGTGCGACCGTCTTGTTCGATGAGGTCGCGCATCTGATCATTGACGGACAAGACGAAGCTACCGAGGCCTGAGCCGTCTGCGTCAATCTGCATCTCGACGCTGATCTCAAGCTTGCACGCTGAGAGCACGACTGCAAAGGCTGCTAGGAGTATCAGACTGCGTTTCATGTGGATCTCCAGTCTGGGCATCGGATACTTGGCAACGATAGGGGTCATACAGAATAACAATGGCGTATCCTATGGGTATGAGTGATCCTCCATTGCCTTTACCAGTCGGTGCGGCTTTCGTGGGAGCGTACGTCCCGTATCTCGAACGAACGCTCTCACGGCTGGGTCTGCCGGTGACCGATCGCGTCACGCGGGCGATGACCGATGGGGAGAAGTGGCTCGCAATCCGACTTGCCGAGATTGACTCAGGGTCACCGCAGGCCCTCCGTCGTGGACCTCTGGAGATCTTTCAGGAGGCGATGCGGTTTCCGACGGCGGCGCTTGAGGCCGACGGTGTAGCGCCCGCGCTGCGTGACGCGGTGGAGGAGTCGGCCCTGTCGGGAGATATCTACGGTCTGGCTCCAGCATCATCGCGCGACCTTGGCGATTCTGTGCTGGCGATCCACATCAAGTGGGGTGTTGCGCGTGTGAAGGCGCTGAGCGTAAAGCCGGCTCACACGTTGTCGGAACTCGCGGTGATACCCCGCGCGGCCGTGGCGGAACCCGACCCGTTGGTCAGGGAGACTCTGAAGGTCGCCCTTGAGCACGCTGGATACGCAACGACGCTGTGGCGCAACCCGGCGGAGGCCGAAACGTCCGCGGGTACGCAGGTAGTTCACGTGGCCGTGATAGGTGCCGGTCACCCGGTCGTCGACGACCTACTTGAGGTTTGTACCCGCGAGGATATTCCCGGAATCGTGGTCTGCGATGTCGCAGATGACTTTGCTCAGGCGCGGTACCTATCGCTCGGTGCGTTTCGTGTCGTGGGACGAGACGCATTCATCGTCGGTGCCGCCACACTGCTTCCGAGGCGTGCCTAACCGCTGAGGCTCGGCCGCTCGCCCGGACGCGAAGTCGCCCCGGGGGTGGCCCGGGGCGACTGTCCTCGTCCCGTGGGGAGGGATGAGGGGCGGTGGGGGTCTTGTCAGTCGTTGCTGGTTTCGGTCTTGACCTTGATCTTCAACATGCCGTTCTCGATCTCAACCTCGACCTCGACCTCGACCGTTCCGTTACGGAACTTGACTTCGATGTTCGTGGCGTCGGCCTTGTCCACTTCGTAGGTCCAGCCTTCGGCCTGATCGACAGAAACGAGTGTGAGGACGCCGTTGTTGACCTCGACGGTCACCATGCCGGCTGCACCCGCATCAATCACCCGGATACCGTCCTCGATAGCGACGGTGTCGCCAGCATCGTCGTCGGACTCGTCGGAGCCGTCGTTATCGTCGGCGTGGGTGTCGCTGTCGTCGGAGCCGTCGTTGTCGGACTGGTCCGAGCCGTCGTTATCGTCGGCGTGGGTGTCGCTGTCGTCGGAGCTGTCGTTGTCGGACTGGTCCGAGCCGTCGTTATCGTCGGCGTGGGTGTCGCTGTCGTCGTCGGACTGGTCCGAGCTGTCGTTGTCGGACTGGTCCGAGCCGTCGTTATC
>BDTL01000282.1 GCA_002898115.1 bacterium BMS3Bbin02
GACTCGCAAATCTGTACGTCGACATGCTCGCCGAGGCCGATATTCCCATGGAACTCGAGCTCATAGACTCCCAACCCTTCTTCGGCGAAGTACTCCCCGAAGGATCCTGGGATGTCGGCCAGTGGGCCTGGGTCGGTTCAGCGGGTCTTTCCGCTCTGGCTGAGTTCCACAACCAGTTCGATCCCCAAGGTCTGCCCCCCGACGGCTCCAACTTCTACCGCTGGGGCACCCCCGATTCCTCAGTGGACGACGATTCGACACGTCGGTTCGCAGAGATTGTCGAGGCGATGAACACCACGGTGGACGACGCACAACTGCGATCACTCATCGCGGAGGCCGAGGGCATCCTTGCTGACCAAGCAGTGATACTCCCGCTGTTCTCGCGACTTGTAGTCGGTGCTGTCTGGGGCGACGAGATCGGCGGCTATGTTCTCAACATTTCGAGGGCGGGGTCCACGTGGAATATCGAGGAGTGGTATCGCACGGACCGATAACGGCCCCGAACCCGGCATCGCGTCAAACGTTTACGACCTCGGCGGGTAGGCCTCGAAACCTTGAGTCCGTTGGTTCTCGCGGATGTAGGCAACGATGGCAACCATGTCATCCTCGGACAGGCCGACGACCGGCGGCATGTCACCAAACCCCCAATGGTGGGCCTGCACACCGCCGGACATCGCCCTAAAGAATCCGGCGTCGGTATGGTGCTCCGGGTTGTAGATAACCGATAGATGAGATGGTCCGATTGCGGTCCCCTCAAAGTTTGCCCCGTGACATACCGAGCAACTCGCCTGGTACAACAACTCACCTTCGGCGACGAGATCCGGATCTTGGACAGGAATGTTGAACACGGACAGCCCGGTCATCGGGTCCCTGGGGAACGCAGGATCCGCCGGTTCGCCGCCGCCCGCAAGAACCAGGAGAACCACAGCAGCAACGACGCCACCGACGATGAGGGGGACACGAAGCTTCTTCATGCCCGATTCCGACCGGTGGGACTGCCAACCCGCGTCCGGTCGTGTGCCAAGGTAGTGACATCACGAGTTGCCGTTGTCTGCACTGCGACCATCCTCCGCTAGAGAACATCCCCCGAGGTCGGAGGATGATGTGGGGCGTCCCGGCGACGCCCGTTCATATGTTAGGCAAGCCTACCACTCCGAAATTTGCCGGCGTTATCGGTCACTCGGTCACATGAGCGGCGGCTTCGCGACCACCCAGAGCGCGCCGCAGGGAAGATCTGTACAGTAGTGATATTGGTTTTGTGTCCGAGGAGTGGGAATGGCGATGCACGAACGTGACGAAACCGGCATAGCGACGATCGATTGCTCGTGTTGTCGTTTGTGCAGGATCGAGTCCGACGCTGGGGTTACCAGCGGTCACTCACATGCTGACCATGCTTTCGCGGATACCTCCGCAGGTACCGGAGCCGCCACCATGGACCACACCACCATGGACCACACCGACGTGGCTGGCATGGACCACACCACGATGGACCACGCGGACGTGGCAGGCGTGGACCACTCGAAGATGGATCACGGTGACGGTGACCACCGCGAACACGGCGCCGACCACACCGGGCACGAGAACATGTTCCGCCAACGCTTCTGGATCGTCTCCGCCTTGAGTATCCCTGTGCTGTTCTGGAGCGAGCCGGTGCAGCGCTGGCTCGATTACGACGCACCAACGTTCACCGGTTCCAGCCTCATCGTCCCCGTCATCGCCACGGCCATCTTCTTCTACGGCGGTTTCCCTTTCCTCAACATGTCGACGTTCGAGATCAAGAAGCGACAACCCGCCATGATGACCCTGATCGCACTTGCGATCTCTGTGGCCTATGGCTTCTCCTTGCTCACCCTTGTCGTGGAACTCGGCGATGACTTCTTCTGGGAGCTCGTCACTCTGATCGACATCATGCTGCTCGGCCATTGGATGGAGATGCGCGCAGTACGCCAGGCGTCGGGCGCCCTTGGCGCGCTCGCAAAGCTCATGCCGGACACCGCAGATGTCGAAGCGCCCGACGGCACCATCACCGAGGTGCCGGCCACCGAGCTCTCGCCGGGCCAGATCGTGCTGATTCGCCCCGGCGCAAGCGTGCCGGCGGACGGAGTGATCATCGACGGTGAATCCGACTTCGATGAAGCGTTGATCACCGGCGAGTCCCGACCGGTGAAGAAGACCATTGACGCCACGGTCATCGCAGGAACGATCAACAGCGGATCCGGCGCAGTCCGAGCGAAGGTGACCGCAAGCGGCGATGACACCGCGTTGTCCGGCATCATGAAGCTGGTCGCCGAGGCCGAAGCGAGCAAGTCGCCGACCCAACTTCTCGCCGACCGAGCAGCTTCGTTCCTCTTTTATGCAGCAGTGGTAGCCGCGGCCCTGACGGCGCTGGTGTGGACGTTGATCTATGGCGGGTTTGACGGCCGCACCATCGCCCGGGTAGTCACCGTGCTCGTTATCGCATGTCCCCACGCTTTGGGTCTTGCTATTCCCCTGGTGGTGGCCAACACGACATCGATTGCTGCACAAAACGGCATTCTGATCCGTCAGCGTGAGGCGATCGACACCGCCAAGGACCTCAACGTCGTCGTATTCGACAAGACCGGCACGTTGACGACCGGGCAGATGGGCGTGGCGGAGATGCTGACCGTCGACGGCGTCACTGACGAACGAGTCCTAGCGCTCGCGGCTGCGGTCGAGGGAGACTCCGAGCATCCCATGGCGCGGGCGATCCGTGAGTCGGCGGAGGGACGCAACCTCGCTGTACCCGACCCGCAGTCGTTTGAGGCTCTCAAGGGACGGGGGGTCCGAGCGACCATTGACGGAACCGATGTCTTTGTCGGGGGGCCAAGACTTCTTGAGAGCCTCGATGTGGTCGTGCCACCGGCGCTGGCGGACTTCGCCACAGCGGCCGGGGGGCGCGGCGAGTCGGTCGTATACGTAATCGAAGGCACCATACCTGTCGGCGCGATCGCGATATCGGACATCGTCCGGCCCGAGAGCCAGGAGGCGATCGTCGCACTGAAGAAGCGCAACGTCCGGGTCGGCATGATCACGGGCGACAGCGAC
>BDTL01000283.1 GCA_002898115.1 bacterium BMS3Bbin02
GGGACCGTGAGCGGGGGAGCCTGGGGACCGCCCGGCGCCTCAATCACGTCCAGCGGCGAGAACCCGACGACCACCTTCACCAGTCCGAGACGACCGAAGTCGGCAGTCGCATCGACATCGGTGACTAGCTGAAAGCCGGCCTCGAGGGTTGCAGTGTTTCTGACGGTTCCAACGCGAATGTTCGGGGGGAACCGGCCACCTTGTGTCACCAACCCATCGCCCTCGACCACCGGGCGAGTCGCTCGATACATGGTGAGGGTCAAGGGCCCATTGCCGTTCCCGGACGTCCAGCCAGACTCGCTTGTGGTGACGACCTTGACACCGACGGACACCGACGGGTCGGTGATGAGCAGCACCCGCGCGCTCTGCTCATTCACCAGGTCGATTCGACCCACAAGCCCGTTCTCGTCAATAACCGCCTGGCCGACGACGATCCCGTCGGCGCTGCCCTTATCGATGACTCGTACATGATCAAAGCCCGTGGGGCCCTGGGCAAAGATTGCGGCTGTCACCGTGGCGAAGTCGCCGGGAACATCGATGTTGAGCATCGCCTCAAGTTCGAAGATCCTCGCCTCCATCGCAGCGGCATCCTGGATGCGGCGCTCGGCGTCACGAAGATCGGCGCGTAACCGGTCGTTCTCGTCGCGAAGCGCGGCAAGGTTTGCAATGCCGTCGATGAAACCGACGATCGGCCTCGTGACCGTGTCGGTGGCTTTCTGCAGCGGCGTGAATGCAGCTTGAGCGAGGGAACGAAGACTGTCGCCTGCCCCGGATTCAGCTGACCGGACATCGATCGTTGCAAGCAGAAACGACAAGAACAAAAGGATCATGAAGAGCGATGTCGAACGGTCGAAACGCCTCATGCCGACAACGCAACCCGGAGATCCGGGTCAGGCGCGGCCGGACGACTGGAGGACAACGTGGAGAATGTCGAACTCCTCAAGACAAGCTCCTGACCCAAGCACAACGGACTGAAGCGGGCGATCAACCGTGATGATCGGCATGCCCGTCTCGTTTGCCAAACGAAGATCGAGACCACGCAACAACGCACCACCACCGGTAAGCACGATACCGCGCTCCATGATGTCGGCCGCAAGTTCTGGCGGGGTTTTGTCGAGCGTGAACTTCACTGTGTCGACAACCTGCTGGACCGGTTCTTCAATCGCTTCACGTACTTCGGGGGTCGACAACAAAACGGTCTTCGGAAGACCGGAAATGAGGTCACGGCCCCGCACCTCCGCCGCGGGCTCATCGGCGTACGGCCATGCCGACCCGATCGCCATCTTGAGCTGTTCGGCAGTCCGTTCGCCGAGCATGAGGTTGTATTCCTTCTTGACCCAGTTGATGATCGCTTCGTCAAGATCATCGCCACCGATTCGTGTTGACTTTGAGGTGACGATGCCACCGAGGGAAATCACCGCTACTTCGGTGGTTCCGCCACCCATGTCGATGACCATCGATCCAGCAGGCTCGTGAACGGGGAGACCCACACCGATCGCGGCTGCCATCGGCTCTTCAATCGTGTACGCCCGGCGAGCGCCTGCGTGATATGCGGCCTCCTCGACGGCGCGACGCTCGACAGCGGTAATACCGGACGGGACACAAATGACGATACGTGGACGGGCGCCGAATCGGCGGTTCTGGACTTTGTCGATGAAGTAGCGGAGCATCTTCTCAGTGATGTCGAAGTCTGCAATGACACCCTGGCGCAGTGGACGAATCGCCTGGATATACGACGGGGTGCGCCCGATCATACGCTTCGCCTCCATGCCGACTTCCAGCGGACGGTTATCGCGTGTATTGATGGCGACAACGGACGGTTCGTTGAGCACGATGCCCTGACCGCGCACGAAAACCAGCGTGTTTGCTGTGCCGAGATCAATGGCCATATCGCGGCCAGCGACTGAAAATAGGTTGTTCATGGGGGTAAGCCCTCCGGGCGGACTACACGCAGTGTAACCCGATGGTGGTCAATTAGGTCGGGTCATCAGTTGAAGAATATTCCAAGTTCGCGTGCGGCGCTCTCTGCACTGTCCGATCCGTGAACAATATTCTCTGTGATGATGGTCGCGAAATCACCACGAATCGTCCCCGGCAGCGCCTCCACCGGGTTGGTTGCCCCCATCAAGGCCCGTGCCTGAACAATGGCATCATCACCCGTCCATTCCATCGCAACAACAGGTCCGCTGGTGATGAACTCCAACAATTCAGGGAAAAACGGCCGTTCGGTGTGTTCCGCGTAGTGCCTCGTGGCCAACGCTTCGTCAATGGTGAGCATGCGCATCTTGGTAAGACTGAGGTTCTTGCGCTCAAAGCGGCTAATAACCTCGCCGACCAACCCACGTGCAACGCCGTCCGGCTTGATCATGACGTACGTGCTCTCAACTGCCACGGCTTGGTATTCCTTTGGGTCGATGATGAAAAGGGGGAAGCGAAAAATTCGCGAACAACACTGTAGTGGGTCGACGTGCCCGCAGAGAATCGAAGAAACGATTCGGGTTCCGGTTCCCGATCAGGGCGGAGCAAGACCCAAGGCGGTGCGAGCTTCTCCGGCGACATACAACGAACCGGCAACCACGATGCCCTCGTGCTTCTCCGCGCCTTCGATAGCGGCCTTCAGCGCGTCTGCGACGGTGTCTGCCACTGATACGTTATCGTCTCCCACCACTCTCGCAGCTGCTGCGGACACGACATCGGTTCCGAGGGCCTGGGGGTCATCCGGCGCACAGGCGATGACGCGCACAATCCCCTCCCCGAGTGCCCGAATCATTGGCTCCGGATCGCGATCACCCCGCACGCCGATGACCAATGTCCATGCCGAGATCGCGGGGAACTCCTGGGACATCGTCGTCGCAAGACCATCAAGACCTTCCTCGTTGTGAGCTCCGTCGATCAGAACCAATGGCTCGTGAAAAACAACTTCACTCCTACCGGGCGCCCGAATGCTCTCAACAGCGGCAATGATCAGATCACCAGGCAACTCCCGATCAAGGAATACCTCGGTGACAGCAACTGCCGTCGCGAGGTGAGCAGTCTGATGCCGACCATGAAGATTCAGCCGAAGGTCGGTGTACACCTCGTGGAGTCCTCGCACGTCAACCAACCAACCGGTTGGCACCCGTTCGAGTCCCTCAACGTCGAAGTCGTCGCCGAACCGGTACCACTGGGCGCTTGTTTGAGACACTTGAGCCGTCGCGGCTCCATCGGCGGCGGCTGGCATCGGACCGGTGACCAACGTCCCACCATCCTTCAAAATGGCGACCTTTTCGGCGGCGATCTCGGCGATCGTCGATCCAAGGACTGCCTGGTGGTCGAGCGAAATGCCAGTCACGACCGAAACGGCAGCATCCACTACGTTCGTCGCGTCCCATCGCCCGCCGAGACCGACCTCGACGACCGCAACATCGAGTCCCTCCGCAGCAAACAACTGAAATGCTATCGCCGTGGTGAGCTCAAAATAGGAAACTTTCTCTCCGGAAGCGTCCTCATAGATATCACAGAATGGTGCGACATCGGCAACGGCCTGAACGAACTGATCTCGGTCGATCGGCGTGCTGTTGATCGCGTATCGTTCTTCGACGTGGTGCAAATGAGGTGACACGAAGGTCCCCACGCGGAGATCAAGCCCGCTCAGTAGCGCGCCGACCATTCCCACGGTCGTCGACTTGCCGTTGGTCCCGGCAACGTGAATGACCGGGATGGTGGTCTGCGGATCGCCCAGGTACTCAAGCAGACCGAAGATACGCTCAAGACCGGGCTTGATGCCGGCACCGATACGGGCATCGAGAAATGCTACTGCATCCTCATACGACGCGATGTACGTTGGCGAGGACTTCATCCGAGCTGGGCCAGCTGCCGGAGCAGTTTCCCAAGCCGCTGCTCATACTCGGCAAGTTTTCCCTCTTCTTTTGCGACCACATCAGCCGGAGCCTTGTCGCGGAAGTTCGGGTTGCTGAGCTTGGCGGCGGTGCGATCCTGAAGCGACTCCACGTCGCTCATCGCTTTGACGATGCGCCGACGTTCGGTGTCAAGGTCGATGAGTCCTTCCATCGAAATGTACACATCGAAACCCCGGGCGGAAATATGTGAGTAGCCGACGGTCGTCGGTGGGGGCCCTGCAACTACTTCCGTGTTCACAAGAGAATCGAACTGTTCGGCCCACCACTCATCACCCACTCCGTCAGCACCGACAACGTGCGCCACAAAACGTCGGCGCGGCGAAATACTGTGCTCAGAACGGAATCTTCGGATACCGGAAATGAGCTCCTGGAACGAACCCATGGTCGCATCGGAGGCGACAGCCGGCGGTGTTGGCCAGTCTGCAAGCGCAAGTAGTCCGTCGTTCACTACTTCGGCCCACAGTTCCTCGGTCACGAACGGGATGATCGGGTGAAACATTTTCAACACATCGCGGATCACGACGCCGAGGGTTTGTTTGGTTGCTTCGGCCCGGTCCGGATCCTGGAGCGTCGCTTTCGATAGCTCGAGGTACCAGTCGAAGACCTCGGACCAGACAAAGTTGTAGACCAGACCGACCGCATCCGAGAACCGGTAGCGATCCAACAGGTCGTCATACTCCTGCATAACGTCATGGAGTCGGCTGAGCACCCACGCGTCAAGGCCGGTTGGTTCGTCGGGATACCCTCCCGTCGCGGGTACGGACGCTCCGTCTAGCTGGATTGTGACGAACCGAACACCGTTCCACAGCTTGTTGCCGAACCGTCGTGCGGCTTCCACCCATGCCTCATCGAGAGGAATGTCATGTCCCGGCGCGGCGGCCTGGACAAGCGACAGGCGAACCGCGTCGGCCCCGTACTTTTTGACCAGGTCGAGGGGGTCGATGACGTTGCCTGAACTCTTTGACATCTTCGCACCATCTTCGGTGCGAACGATGCCATGGATCACAATGTCACTGAACGGCTTCTGACCTGTGAACCTCTGCCCCATCATCAACATCCGCGCGACCCAGAAGAAGAGGATGTCGTGCCCTGTCACAAGCACGTTGGTCGGGTAGTACCGCTGAAAATCGGAGGTGTCGTCCGGCCACCCGAGCGTGGAGAACGGCCAAAGGGCCGAGGAGAACCAGGTGTCGAGCACGTCCTCGTCCGCCGTAACCGAACCCCCGCAAGATGTGCACTCCGTCGCTTCGGTGCGCGATACGATGATCTCATCACAATCGTCGCAGTACCACGCAGGAATTCGGTGACCCCACCACAGCTGGCGGCTGATGCACCAGTCGCGAATGTTCTCCATCCATCGGAAATAGTTGTTCTCCCACCGCTTCGGCGAGAACTCGGCGGCACCGCTCCTCACGAGTTCGATCGCCGGTTCCGCGAGCGGCTGGGTCTTCACAAACCATTGAGTCGACAGAAGCGGCTCGATCACGTCGCCGCTTCGAGAACAGTGCCCGACGCTGTGGTGATGTTCCTCGGACGCCCCGACAACGCCGAGTTCGGTCAGTGCTTCGAGGACCGCGGTCCGGGCCACGAATCGATCCATCCCTGCGAACCGCCCGCCGGCGTCCGTAATCGTGGCATCCGTTCCGATCACTACGATCGAGTCAAGGTTGTGCCGCTGCCCTATCTCGTAGTCAAGGGGATCGTGAGCCGGAGTCACCTTCACCGCACCGGTACCGAACTCGATATCGACGCCGGCATCGGCCACGATCGGAATAAGGCGGTCCATGAGTGGCAGACGGACCATCTTGCCGACCATCGCTTCATACCGTTGATCGTCAGGGTGAACCGCGATCCCGGTATCACCGAGCATCGTCTCTGGACGTGTCGTCGCGACGGTAATACCACCGGAACCATCCTCAAGCGGATACGTAAATTCGGTGAGCGTCCCCACCTCGTCCTCGTGCTCGACCTCAATGTCGGAGATCGCCGTCGCGCACACCGGGCACCAGTTGATAATCCGGACACCGCGATAGATCAAACCTTCCTCATAGAGCGAGACAAACACCTCGCGCACAGCAAGCGACAGACCTTCATCGAGTGTGAACCGTTCTCGAGTCCAGTCACATGAAAAACCCATCGTGCGGAGTTGATGGACGATCTGACCACCCCGAGCGCGTTTCCACGCCCACACCTGTTCCTCGAACGCTTCGCGGCCGAGGTCGTGTCGCGTGAGTCCTTCGTTCTTGAGATCGCGCTCGACGACGTTTTGTGTCGCGATGCCGGCGTGATCCATACCGGGAATCCAGAGCGCGGCGTACCCTTGCATACGCTTGCGACGGATGATGGCGTCCTGCAACGACCCGTCGAGAGCGTGCCCCATATGCAGGACTCCGGTCACGTTAGGCGGTGGGATCGCGATCGTGAACGGCTCGCCATCGGGACGAGCCTCGGGTCGAAACGCCCCGGCGTCTTCCCAACGCTGATACCAGCGCGACTCGATTGCCTCGGGATCGTAGGTTGGCTGCATCGTACTGCCTCTTCGGACGTTTCGTTACGGGTTGAAAAGGGATTGTAACGCGCCGGATCCGGGGTACTACCCCGGATCCTGTCCCCTGCCCGTTGCGCACGGCCGTTCCTACACAGCTGCTGTTCCTACCAAAGTGTGGATTTACCCTCTCGGCTGCCCGCCACTGCGGGAGGCCGGTAAAACCAAGTTGCCCGAACCAAGTAAACGACTCCATCCCTGAGAGCCGAACCGCGTTGAGATATCGCTACCTCGTGTGTTCTGACGACACTCTACGACCACTCAAAGTGGTCGAGTAGACACAAAGCGTACGGTGTCTAGATAACTAGTCACTAGTGCGCTGCTCGGAGAACACACACGTGGCTATCGTGCCAGAAGCAACACAAGGATCGGTACATGACAACTCGAATAGACGCAGCCCTGGTGATCCCCGGCGCCGGTGATCCCATCCCTGATGCGACAGTCCTGCTCGATGCCGCCACGATCGTCTGGATCGGACCCACCGAGAACCTCCCCGATGATGCACCGACCGACGCCACGACAACCGTGACCACACTGATGCCGGGCCTGTGGGAATGTCACGGGCATTTTTTCGGCATCAAGATCCCCGATGTCGAAACGGCACTCAAGATCCATCCAACACTCAGCGGCGCCCGCTCGGCAGCGGATCTCACCGCGACCCTCATGGGCGGGGTGACCAGCGTGCGCGAAATGGGTGGAAACGGGATCTACCTCCAGCAGGGCATCGACGAGGGAACGATCACCGGACCAACTATCTATTCTGCCGGGGCAATCCTGTCAACCACCGGTGGCCACGCCGACGTGCATGGATACCCGCTGGACTTTGTCGAGTCGTTGGCTTTGCGCAACATCACGTTCGGGGCCATCGCCGACGGCGTTCCACAGTGCCTAAAGGCGGTGCGGATGCAGCTCCGTAAGGGTGCAAAGGTCATCAAGATCTGCGCATCGGGTGGCGTGATGAGCGAGATCGACCATCCCATCCACCAGCAGTTCTCGGCGGCCGAGCTCAGCGCGATCGTCGAAGAGGCAACGCGGGCAGAACGGATCGTGGGCGCCCACTGCCACGGAAAACCCGGGATTATGGCGGCGCTTGAGGCCGGAGTGAAGACGATCGAGCACGGTTCGTATCTTGACGAGGAGGCTGCGACAGCGATGATCGAAACCGATGCAATCCTCGTCCCCACTCGTTTCGTGATCAATGCAATCCTCGGCATGGAGGCGATAATGCCTGCGTATGCCTACAGAAAGGGTGTGGTCGTTGCAGAGCAACACGCCATTGCACTCAAGATCGCCGTTGCCGCCGGCGTCAAGATCGCCATGGGCACTGACATCTTCGTGAGCGGAGCCATGTACGGGACGAACAGTCTCGAGCTGGCGCTCCTCGTCGAGGCTGGCATGACGCCGCTTGAGGCGATCCGTGCGGCAACGGCGAACGGACCCGACACACTCGGACCGCAGGCACCGCTCAGCGGACAACTGATCCCCGGTTACGACGCCGACCTCATCGCCCTCGACTGGGACCCCACCAACGATGTCAGCGGTTGGGGCGACCCCGACCGCGTCACCCACATCTGGAAAGCCGGCAAACCGATCAAAGCCCCATCCCGCTGAGCGATTCACCATCGATGACACAGGGTTCTGTGACCCGGTTTGTGCCTTGCGGTGGGTGTCCAGCACTCAAACCCTCGTGAACGGCTAGTTTCTGAACCGAAACACGCCGACATAGACATCCTCTCGCTCCGCATCGGAAGTCGATCCGCCGTAGGCGACATAGACATAGTCTCCGACAACTTCCACACTTGCATGTTCACCTTCGACTCCGTCTGCACTTACCTGAACGCTGTCGATGAGTTCGAAATTGCTGTCGTACATGTTCAGCCAGAGTTCTCCGCGACTTGTCGGGTTCTCGGGCGCAGCAACAGTCACATCACCGACACGGAAACTTACGAAGAGGTAGCCATCAACGTATCTAGCCCCTACCGGCATGGTCTCTGTCGTGTCTTCCGTATTCGTAAGGTCAAACACATCGGTGTCTTGATCAAATCCCCAGTCGGCGTCGAATCGAACCATCCGGAGATCAGAACTGAATCCAGAAGGATAAGAAACGAGACTTCCCTGAATGGTGTATATCGCCCCTCCAATCTCCAGCAGGTTTGCGAGGCCCGCCCACCCGGTCATCGCCTCACTTAGGTCAATGTCTCGTGAATCGACGATCTCACTGAGGTCGGAAGACAACTCTCTGAGTCTGTAGAGCGTCTTTGCATTCCGAACGCCTCCACGCTTGTACGTGATCTGAGTCATCAGATACACTTTCCCATTCACAACGATCGAAGCAGGATCATTGAGCGTCTCCTCACCATCCACCGCATCAAAGAAGAAGGCGCTCGTAGCAATCGGCCCGTCACTTTCTGCGACTTTGGTGAAGCTTCCATCCATTCGGTATTTCGCTCCAAACAGAGACGCCCCTGTCTTCTTGCCAGCCATTTCATAGAATGAGTAGACGTAGTTGTCGTCCTTGCTGATCCGAATATCTGTCACTCCGCCGTACTCCGGCGAGCCGGTAGCGAGCACCTTTTCGCCTATGAGGTTGAAGTCAAGGTCATAGATCCTCACTTTGTGGCTTCTCTGAGTCGTGAGGTCTCCTAGATACACTATGTAGATGTACTCTCCATTTGAAGCAATCTCCGGTCTTGCTCCGTAACCATCAGCCCTGTCGGTCAGTGTGAAGGTTTCTATGTATTCCAGTCCGGCATCCACGGACTCGCTAGAAGGTTCGGTAGGCTCGCCGAAACTGTCATCTGCGAACTCAGCCGGACTGCTGTTTGACGGCTCACTGACTCTGTTGATTCCGCCTTCAGGCGTCAGAAAGAGAAATCCGACAACAACTGTCAGAGCTATTGCAGACACAACATACGGAACTCGGAGCTTCTTCAACGACGACACCCTTCTTAGATTGTTCACATGGTTCGGACCTTGAGAGCTACGAGATCGACAACAGCTACACGACGGGGAAAGGGGCGTGCGACGAAGGTCGCTGCAGATTCAGCGTCCCCTTCAGCAGTAGGCGATGCGGATAGCTTCTTCAAGGACTCTCCTTTCGAGTCATCTCGCTACTGAACAGAATCACGAACCGATGTCATCGATCTGTGAACACCCGATGAGAACACGATGAGAAGAAGTCGCGTCCCGATTCGTCATTGGGACGCCGTTCATCGGAAACATCCTCGCTCGCAACGGAGACCCGTTGGACCAACCAGCCTTGATCATGTGTCGAAATGTGATCGTCGAAGCCAGCCTCATCGCCCTCGACTGGGACCCGTCGAACGACGTCAACGCCTGGAGCGACCCCGACCGCGTCACCCACATCTGGAAAGCCGGCAACCCGGTCAACGCCCCATCCCGCTGAGCGACCAAGATGTCTACTTATTGGCGGCGTCGACCATGTCCCTGAGATCACTGAAGGTCACCTGGTTGAACTGAACACCGACTCGGGGCTCCCCTTCGCCCTCAGAACCGTCATACAACTCAGAGGAGAGGCGGTCGCCCGCGATGTTCAGTATTCCGTCCATCGTTGCCACGTAGTGGGTCGGGCGCGTCGCTAGAGAAGGTTCCTGATTATCCGGCCATTCTCGGAGAAACAGCACCAATTCCTGGCCTACAACCGGAACGCGGATACCGTTGCTCAGCCACATCCTGCCCGGCGTACCATCGGGATTCAGCTCCCACGCAGTCCAGGGGAACGACACGACCTCGCCCACCTGAACGTCGCCTGCGACCACATCGCCGACCTCGACGGAGATGACAATGCTCTCGGTCGCGACTTCGCCCCCGCCGACGACCCGGCCCTCTTCCCAACCAGTGACAATGCCGCGCACAATGGCGTCGCTCCCCGTAATCATCTCGTCAATCGTTGCGTAGTTCTCGTAGGTGTCGACGTAGACGAACACTTCGGTGTCGGGGTCGTACCCCATCTCTTGTTTTTCGGCTTCGGTGAACACATACGGCGCGGGCGGTTCGTCAGCGGCGGCACCAGGCGCACCGTCGTTCGCGGAATCGGCGCCACCACAGGCGGTCACCACCACCAGCAACACCGACAGAGGTGCCGCCAGGCGCCGAGACACCGGCCTACAGTCTCTGTCGTCCTTCACGCAACACCCCCGAAAAGAGGCTAGGCGGAGCGTTCTTCCTGGATGTCCTCGGTTGCGATCTCCTGGATCGGCACGAGGGTCGGGTTCACGCGGTCACGAACAACGGCGCCGTCGATAACAACTCGGGCGATATCGGTACGCGTGGGCAGGTCATACATCGTGTCGAGCAAAACCTCTTCCATGATGGCTCGCAGCCCGCGAGCACCGGTGGTCCGCTTCATTGCCTGTTCGGCAATAGCAACGAGGGCGTCATCTTCAACGACTAGCTCAACACCGTCCATCTCGAAGAATCTCTGGTATTGCTTGATGAGCGCGTTTTTGGGTTCTGTGAGCACACGAATGAGTGACTCAAGGTCGAGCTCGCCGACCGTAGCGA
>BDTL01000284.1 GCA_002898115.1 bacterium BMS3Bbin02
CGTACCCGAGAGGTTCGAACCCCTGACGGAGTACCTCACGTGTTGTTGCGAAGATGTCGCGACGCTCCTTGGCGTGAACATCGTCGCCCCACGCGGCTATCGCCATTCTCTGGACGTGCTCCGGGACGGCGGTGCCGGTCGTCGAGCGCAGGTCCTTGAGTACCGCTATTGCGGCGGCGTCGCCAACGATCGCCCCGGACCGATAGCCGGTCATCCCGGATCGCTTCGAGAGTGAGAGGTACACGAGCGTGCCCTGGCAATCGGGTCCTGCCACCTGCAAGGTCGACACCGGACCCGTCGGGAAATGTTCTTCTTCGTAAACGTCCATGTAACACTCGTCCGACAACAACAGTGCTCCGTTGTCGCGGCATCGGTCCAACAGAGACCTGAGCTCGTCAGCCGATGTCACCGCCCCGGTCGGATTGTGGGGTGTGCAGGTCCACACGAGCCGGGCACGGCTCCACACGTCATCCGGAATATCGTCGTGACGCAGCACGAAATCGCCCGATAGCTTCACACCGTACGCTTCGGCGCCGGCGAACCGGGCTCCGCGCTCATAGATCGGATAACCGGGCGACCCGTACACAACAACGTCGTCGCCGACAGGATTGCAGAACGCGAACGGCGTGTTGAACACCGCTTCCTTGGATCCGGACGTCGGCACAATCTGAGTATCCGGATCGACAACAACACCGAACCGACGCTTCACATACCGTGCAACAGCCTCACGAAACTCTGGAAGCCCGGCAGCTGCGGGGTACTGGCTCACCTCTGGAATCGCATCGTGCAGAGCAGCAGTGATGAACGAAGGAGTTGGCTCACGCGGATCCCCGATCGAGAAATCAATGACCTTCTTGCCCTCGGCTTCGAGGGCCCGGGCGATCTCTTTCACAGCGGCGATCTTGTACTCGCCGAGTTCGCTGAGAACGGGATTGATACGCATGGGCGCAACGGTAGCTTACGGAGCCGCGGTTGCATACGCAGGTCGTAGAATGACTCCATGAACTCGACCCGTTTTCGTGTCACGCTCACACTGCTCGGTCTCGCCCTCATAGGCGTCGTCGTCAGCGTTGTCCTGTTCGCCCCTACCGGGCGACCCGCAGTCGTACCCGATGCGGTCGAACGCTTCTCCCCCGGACAAGGCGACACGGTGCAGCGACAGGTGTCCGTCATGGTCGACATGAAGGTTGGCTACGAGATTCGCCTCTTCGTCGATGGTGTGGAAATCCCCCCGGAGTTCCTCAACTTCACCGAGGCGACTGGAGTCACGGTGTGGCGGCCCGGCGAGGAAGAGGGCAACCTGGCGTGGCCCGTCGGTGAACACTCGGTTGCCGTGGTCTACAACCGAATCGTCGGCACCGCTGACACTGGAGAGTTCACCTGGACGTTCCGGGTCCAGTAGGGCGCGGCTCGAATCCCACCCCGACGCCGACACAAACTCGTACCGCAAGCGCGTACAGTGGGACGTGGCGAAACGAGGGAACATGCCACAGATGGTGCAGCTTGAAATCCGTGGTGTCGGCGGTGCAGCCGCGGAGGAGATCCTTGGTGGTCCCGTTACGCAAACAGCAGGCGATCGAACCGCGGGCTTCTATAAGCCCGACACGCCGCGATCGGGTGATCGGGATGTTGAGGCCTACGAGTGGGGCCGGCTCACGTCCGGCGCATCGAGTACCGCGGTGTGGTGGATCCTCTTCCCCTTCACCTTGATGAATGTCGCCGGGTGGATGTTCCAGCCAACCGAAAATGAGCGCAGGAATCCTGACGAAAAGGTCCGCTCGAGTCTGTGGTGGGGGCGCCTGTTGGTGGTAATCGGTGGTCTGGCGATAACGGCCGTCTACGTAGTTTGGACCGTAACTTTGACGACCGAAATCGTAGCTTTCGGCTGTGCTGGTAGCGCAGAATGTTCAAGTCGCTGGTATGTCGGACCCGTCGGATGGTTCGGCTCCAACCCCGTCTGGCTGACGACTGTCGGTGTCGGGCTTGCGGCCCTTTTGATCCTCGGACTTTTCCTGTTCATCCTCCGCAGTCAGGACAAGCTTGAGGGTTACGAAGCTGACCCTGCCCGTCGAACCATCGGGTCAACAGACCAACGGCGGTCAGATACGAACCGCCTGCGCCGCAACACAACCCTCGAGAATCAGGGTTTTTGGTATCGGTGGGAGGAACATCGAAGGCTGTTCCGATGGCACCTGGGACTCACGATGCTGCTGCTCGGCGGCGCGACCGGGCATGCCATAACCCGCATGGGCTGGGTTACCCCGCCGCGCGGCGCCCAGCTCGCAATCGCGATTGTCATGCTTGCTGTGGTAATCGCACTCTGGTGGCTCAGCGGACCGGAAAGGTTCCGCGACGCCGGTGGTCGAGACCACGCAACGTCGGAGGACACGAAGCGACAAGCAGGATGGACGTTCGCGTATGTCATGTTCGCGGTGCTCGGATTCCTGCTCATCACCTGGGCGAGTGACGTCATCGAGAACCGGATAATGGCTCCGTTCGGATTTCTCGACGCGATCCGAGGACTCTCGATGGTGTTCTACGTTGCCGGGATCCTGACACTCGGGTTGATGTTCTACCGACGATTCTCCCTTAAGGACCGCACCAACCTCGGTGGGTGGCTGTGGTTGTTCCCCGCACTCGCTGCCGGGTTATCGATCACGATCGCCGGCGCCGGGTTTGTTTCCATCGCACACATACTGGGAAGGGCCATGCGAGGTGCGCAATGGGTAGCTATGAACGGATTCGACATTGTCCTCGTGGATATTCTCATCGTGTCGATCATTGCCGGCGGAATCGTCGTGTTCGTTCGACACCGATTCGCAGAGAAACCGACTGCCAACGTCCGCGACGACTACTACGGCTCGACCGGCTCCCTCTCAGATCGAGCAACCGCCTGGGTCCGCGCCGTGGCGAAAGCACGAATGCTCGCCACCCTTCCGTCGCATGGTGACGGGCTGGTCCTCTTGCTGGTGACCATCCTCCTGGTCGCTACAGGTCTCCAAGCATGGAGCGGTGGATTCGACATGTCAGCAGGCGCGAATGGTGCTTTCGCCGCCCCACTCTTCGGGATCGAAGGACTGAGCTTCATCCACCCCGCTGCCGCCGTGTTCGTCGTCCTTTACGTCTTCCCCGGGGTCCAACTCATTCGCAAGAACGCGCAGTCGCGCGCCGGCCGCCGTCAACTCGGCAAGGTATGGGACGTACTCAGTTTCTGGCCACGCCGATTCCATCCGCTGGCCGCACCCTGTTACGCAGAGCGCGCAGTCCCGGAGTTTCGGGATCGCATCCGCCACCACCTCCTCCAGGGAAAGACCGTGATCGTGTCCTCACACTCACAAGGAACCGTCATTGCGTTTGCGGCCCTGCTCCAGATCGCAAGTGAGCGAGAGCGGGTCGGATTCGATCTTCCAGCATTCGAACACACGACGACGGACGAGGACATCGAACCTAATAGCTATGCGTCGATTGCCGGGTCCGAGCAGAGGTTGCCGCCCGACGCACTCACAAGAGTCGGTCTCGTTACGTTCGGGTCGCCGCTTAGTACTCTTTACGGCCGATTCTTCCCGGAGAACTTCGGTTCCCCCGGGTTGTTCCAAGGTCTCAGGGACCGGCTGGCAACGATGAAGCCTTCCGGTAAACAGGCATGGCGAAACCTGTGGCGGCCCACCGACTACATCGGGCAGCGGGTGTTTGTGGAACCCGGCGGAGTGTTGGCACCCCCGGACGACGAGGCCGACATCCGCGTCCTGGAAGCACTCCAGCCATTGTTCCCCTACGAGTCGCACAGCGATTATGAGCGCGAACAGCAGCTCAAAGACACGATCGACAAGATTGCCAAGGAGATCTAGTCACCGCCGGCGATAGGCGACTCCCTGGTCGACGACGTGCCGACGCACACGCCAACTATCCCAGGGCTTTCGGCCATACTGGCCCCATGGCCGGCAATCAACTGCTAACAACTCTCAGCGCCATTGGCGACGGACCGCTACCAGGCTCGGAGACAGCACGCTACGCCACGGACGCCACCGGGAACTATTCCGGTCTCCCGCTGGCGGTGATGCGTCCGCGAACGACTGACGAAGTCTCCAAGATCGTCCGTGCCTGCGCCACCTCCGGTGTCAGCATCGTGCCGCACGGCGGCAACAGCGGCCTCGTGGGAGGTGCTGTGCCACTCGGCGACGCACAGAGTGTGGTTGTCTCTCTGGAGAGGATGCGGGCGGTCCGGGACCTTGATCTGGCGTCAAACACGGTGACCGTCGAAGCAGGCTATCTCCTCGTCGAAATCCACGAGCTCGCCGCGGCCAACGACCGACTTTTTCCGCTCCGACATGCGGGTCTGAGCAGCCAGATCGGTGGCAACCTCAGCACCAACGCGGGGGGTACCAACGTGATCCGCTATGGCATGGCTCGTAACCTCGTCCTTGGCATCGAAGTCGTCATGGCTGACGGAAGTGTCTGGAATGGGCTCCACCATCTTCCGAAAGACAACACCGGTTACGACCTGAAACAGCTCTTCATCGGAGCTGAGGGGACGCTGGGCATCATCACGGCCGCCAAAATCCGACTCTTTCCCGCACCGAAACTCCAGACCACCGCGTGGTTGGGCCTGAATTCGTGTGAGGATGCCATCGACCTGCTGCACCGCTGCCGGAGCGAGTTGGACGAGTTCCTTTCGACGTTCGAACTGATGAATCGGCATTCAGTCGAGCGGCACCTCAGCGGTCGAAAGTCACCTCTACCCAATGTCCACGAGTGGTATGTCCTCGCCGAATTCACCGCGACCTCCGATCGTGTGCCCCTCGAAGAGGCCCTGTTGGACGTACTCACCGAGGCAAGCAACGACGCAATAGTCGAGGATGCGATCATTGCGGCGAGCGCCCGCCAGGTCCAAGCACTGTGGGATATCCGAGAAGGGATCCCGGCGGTGTTGATAGAGGAACAGAGTTGCGTCAAGGGTGACACCGGCGTGCCCGTCAGCGCGATTCCCGAGTTCGTCACGACCGCCGACTCAGGGGTTCGGGCGATACTCCCACTCGCGCGGATTATTACGTTCGGGCACGTCGGCGACGGCAATATTCACTACAACGTTGTCCGCCCCGAAGCGATGAGCGCGCAAGAGTTCGCCGGCTACCGGCCTGCCATAACGCGCGTGATCGAAGAGGCTGCGTTGGACCTTAAGGGCACGCTCAGCGCGGAACACGGGCTCGGCCAGAAAAAGCTTCACCGGATCACCGAGGTGCTCTCCCCTGAGGAGCTCAAGCTGATGAGAACGATCAAGCTTGCACTCGACCCTCAGGGAATCATGAACCCGGGAAAACTCATCGACCCCCGCGATCGATCGTCCGGCGTCGCGTAGTTGTCGCCGCCGCGAATAGGACCCAGCCAGTCGTGCCACCAACGGCCACACCGACCCACTCGTTGCCGTAACCGTCAGGAATAGGTTGACGAACCACTATGTTGATATGCGCACTAACCGCGCCAGGAAGGCCACACCAGATGACTGCCGCCCCAAAAAGGGGGGCCGCGCTCGCCGCACGCCGGACAAACCTCGAATCGACGCTCTCGACTATTCGGAGCCGCACGTTCCAGATGACCGATGCCCTCACCGACAACGACCTCCACCGACAGTTCAATTCGCTTATGTCCCCGATCGTGTGGGACATGGGTCACATTGCAAATTTCGAGGAATACTGGCTGCTCCGTGAACTCGACGGGCGACCAGCTCACGATCCGGATCTTGATGTCCTCTACAACCCGTTTGACAACCCCCGTTGGGTGCGGGCGGACTTGCCTATCCTCGACCGGCACGAAGCCGCGGCGTACCTGGACAATGTTCGCGCGGATGCCGTGGACGTTCTGCGTGACACCGACCTCGATCCCGACGCACCCCTCCTAGCCAACGGCTATGTCTGGTCAATGGTTGCCCAACATGAGGCACAGCATCAAGAGACTGTGCTGCAGGCCCTGGACCTGCGCGACGATCTTGCGCCGTATGTGATTGCCACACAGGAACGTCTGCCCCGGCGGACAGCCGCTGTCGACGAAACCGCTCGGGTCACGATTCCCGGTGGCGCTTTCATGCTCGGAACGAGTGATCGGACACACGCATACGACAATGAGCGGCCGTCCCACACAACCGACGTCGCGACATTTACGATCGACAAGTTCCCCGTCACCGTGAGGCGCTATGACGAGTTTGTCAGGGCGGGAGGCTACGAGCGCCAAGAGTTGTGGACCGCCGACGGGTGGGAATGGGTCAGCGAGCAAGGGCACACAACCCCCCAGGGTTGGATCCCCGATCTCGATGGCGGCTGGCTTGTACGAAGGTTCGGTCACGTTGTATCGCTGGACCCGACCGAACCCGTCGAGCACGTCAGCTTCCACGAGGCGGAGGCGTTTGCCCGCTACCTCGGCGCCCGCCTCCCGACAGAAGCCGAATGGGAAAAGGCGGCTGGATGGGACCCGACAACCGAAACGTCGCGTACGTACCCATGGGGTGAAACGCCGCCAACGACCGACCATGCCAATCTTGGGCATGTCCGGTGGGGGCCGGCCCCGGTGGGGAGTTACCCGCGAGGGGCCAGTGCGTACGGGGTCGAACAGCTTCTCGGTGACGGGTATGAGTGGACGACGTCGTTCTTCGAGCGCTACCCCGGATACACGATGTTCCCCTACCCGGAGTACTCCGAAGTCTTCTTCGGCGAGGATTACCGGGTTTTGCGCGGTGCGTCGTGGGCGACCTCGAAGCGGGTTGCCCGGACAACCTTCCGCAACTGGGACTATCCAATACGGCGACAGATCTTCGCCGGAATCAGGCTGGCATGGGACGTATGAGATGTGCCGCCTAGCCGGGTATGTGGGGAGTCCGATCCCGCTCGCCGAGGCGCTCTATCGAGCGCCTCATTCGCTCGAAAAACAAGCGTACGAACCTCGCGAGCAGATCCACGGCGCCGTCAACGTTGATGGCACCGGTGTGGCATGGTGGAATGGGGACGACCCCGAACCCCTTCGTTACGTCACCCCGTTGGCGCCCTGGCAGGACGCTAACCTCCCCGCACTTTCCGAGCGACTGACATCCGGGATATTTCTCGCCGCCGTTCGTTCGGCAAGCCCCGGCATCGCGATCGGACCGTCGAACGTCGCTCCGTTCGTCGTGGACACGATGGCAGCGGTTCACAACGGTCGCATCACCGGCTTTCGCGGCGAACTAGGTCGGGAACTCGTGAGCTCACTCTCTGGCGATGCCTACACACACTTTCACGCGGTGAATGACTCGCTGGCCCTGTTCCTGACAGTCATCGACCGTTACACGGACGATCTTGTCCTCGCTACGACCGCGGCCCTTGCTCACGTCGACGCTCTCGTCAAGAAACACGACTCCGATGCAACGCTCAACCTCGTCGTCTCCGATGGAGCCGGAATCGTGGCGGCTCACCACTCCGTGAACGCCCCTCTCAATACCCTCTACACCTCACAACGAAGCGGTGGATCATGGGTGGTATCCGAGCCGCTGGACGACGACCCGGACTGGACCCCGGTGCCCGATCACCACCTCGTACATCTCACGTCAAGCGGCATTACCACGCACCCTCTGGAGGCGTCATGACACGACAGCTCGAAACCGCGGCATCTGTTCGGAGGCTGTCCCCTCCGTCCAATGTCGGATCCGAACTCGCGGCAGACACCTTTGCAGGGCTGACGAGCACGCCGAAACAACTGTCCTCAAAGTACTTCTACGATGCCCGAGGATCGGAGCTCTTCGAAGACATCACACAACTCCCCGAGTACTACCTCACACGAGCAGAAGCCGAGATCCTCACGCTGTACGCCGACGAGATGATGGACGCCATCAAGCCCGAAGAACTCCTCGAGCTTGGCTCCGGTTACTCCGTGAAGACACGCCTCCTCCTCGAAGCGCTCAACCGAGCAGGGACAGGAACGTTGTACATACCGTTCGACATCTCCGAAACCGCGATACGTGATGCGTCTGCCACGTTGAGCGACCACTACCCGTGGCTTACCATCGAAGGGCTTGTCGGAGACTTCCCGGCTGATCTGCCAAGGATTCCTCACAGTGGACGGCGACTTGTTACGTTCCTCGGATCGACGATCGGGAACTTCCGGTCACCCGACAGAGTCGAGTTCTACCGCTCGGTCGGCGCCATGTTGGAACCAACTGATGGTCTCCTCGTCGGGGTCGATCTCGTAAAGGACATCAACACCCTCCTCGCCGCCTACGACGACAGCGCCGGCGTCACCGCAGAGTTCAATAGGAACATCCTCCACGTCCTCAACCGGGAACTTGGCGCCAACTTCCCGGTCGACGAGTTCGACTATGTCGTGCGCTGGGATGCGGTGGATGAATGCGTCTCGATGGGCCTACGAGCCACCCGGGACATGACCGTAACAATCGCCGCTATCGGCCTGACGATTCGTCTCGCAGAAGGCGAAGAGATCCACGACGAGGTGTCATGTACGTTCAGTCGTGACGTCGTGGAAG
>BDTL01000285.1 GCA_002898115.1 bacterium BMS3Bbin02
CGCGCACGGGCAAACTACGATCACCCCGCTTCGGGATGCTTGCCTACGTTGTTGAGGCGTACGAACGAGGCGCATCCGACGACGTCGTGTTCATCCCCGTGTCGATCGCCTATGACCAGATCCAGGATGTTCGTGCCCACGTTGCCGAAGCGAGCGGCAAGGGGAAACAGAACGAGGGTGCCCGCTGGCTGTTCCGCCAGCTTTCCAAGGACCTCACCGACTCCTATGGGAAGATCTATGTACGTTTTGGTGCACCAATCCGGCTCGGTGAGTTCCTGACAACCGTCGGAGAATCCGAGGACGCTGACGATCCACGTTCGACCGTGGTCCCCAAGTTGGCCTTCGAGGTGTCCACCCGGATCAACGAAGTCACACCAATTACACCTATTTCACTTGTCACGATGGTGCTGCTCGGTCAGGGAGGCTCGGCAATGACCTTCGCCGACATCCAGTCTGCTCTCCAACCTATCGCCGAGTTCATTGACAGGCGCTCGCTACCGACCACCGAACCTATCCACTTCGACTCCGAAGACCAGATTCGCGCCTCCCTCAACCAGCTCATCACCCACAAGGTGGTCGAAGAATTCCCCGGTGTTGACGAGCCCATTTTCTCGATCGCCCACGAGCAACACCTCGCGGCGTCCTACTACCGCAACACGATCATCCACTTCTTCGTGACGACGGCCATTACCGAACTCGCGATCCTGAACGTGCGCGACGATCCCAATGCCGCGCACAGCGTGTTCGACAAGGCCCTGGAGCTGCGTGACCTGCTCAAGTTTGAGTTCTTCTTCCCGGCCACCGACGCTTTCCTCGGAGATGTCCGCCACGAGCTACTTCGTCACAATGATGAATGGCGCTCGCTCCTCGTTGCCGGTGACATCGACACGCTGCTGAGCAGTTTTGAGCCGGCCCTTGCACCGTTGGCCCTCCGACCGTTCATCGAGTCCTATCGGGTCGTCGCCGAGGTGATCGAACGCAACGCCTACGTGTCCACGCTCGATGAGAAGACTATCAAGAAGGACGCCATGAGCCTTGGCGGCCAATACCTTCGCCAGGGGGACATCGTTGGCCCGGAATCGGTGAGCAACCCACTGTTCGACACAGCCATTGCGCTGACCAAGTATCTCGGTCTCCTTGATCCATGCGCCACAAGCATCGACGACAGACAAACTCATGCTGCCCGCCTGCGGACCCTCGTCGACCAACTCGCACAGCTCGCGAACCGGTGAATCTGATCCCTCGTAACGTCTCCGAGAGTGACCAAGAACCCCGTGCGCAAAATAACTAGTTGACTACTCTAGGTGGTGGCTCGTATACTCGTTGTGGGCGAGCAAGGAGTTGGAAGGTCAACTCGGCGTAACAAAGGTTGACATTTCATGGGTGCATTTTCCGACCTCCCGGTCGAATTCACAGTCGCTCGACGCGGCTATGACACGGCGCAAGTCGACAAATTCCTCGACGTGCAGGTGCGGGAGCTGGCATCAAAGTTCGACGAGCAGGCCACTCGGCTCACAACGCTCGAAGCAACGATAGCCGACGCCAAAGAGCGCGAGGAAGCAATTCACCTCACCCTCGTGGCTGCCACAAAGACCAAAGATGAACTGCTCACCGGCGCCGAACAGTCTGCAACGGAGACGAAAGCGAAGGCCGAGGCCGAGGCGGCGAAGATCATCGAAGCGGCCAAGACCAACGCCGCGGAGCTGCTGGCCATTGCGCGTACCGAGGCAGATTCACTCGCTGCCGACGCGACTCACCAGGCCGAAACTACGATCGCCGCCGCTGAGGAGAGAGCCGCCAACGCCACAAAGGACGTTGACTCATTGATCGCCGAGGCCCAGACGGAAGCCGACGCAACCCGGGCAAGTGCACTCACCGACGCCGCGGCATCTCTCGAAACGGCGAAGGCCGAAGCAGACGCCGTCCTGCGAGTCGCCCGCGAGGAGGCGATTGCACTGCTCGAACGATCCAAGGCCGAAACCGCCGAAGTGCTCGCCGCCCGCGAGGAGGAGTTGGCAATCCTCAAGGCAGAGTTCGACGACGTTGCACATTCCACCGCTGCGCGTGCAACAGAACTCAAGGACGCCACCACAGCGCTCGAGGCTCAGCTCACCGCAATTGCAAGCGGAGCACTGACAGAGGTCACTGCGCTTGCCGTGACGATGGAGGCTGCGCTTCCCGCAGAACAGTTGGCCGCCGTACTCGCTTCTCCACAGCCGACACCTATGAGTCCCGAGCCGGCCTATGCCTCGGTCGACTCCGAGCCCCTCCCCGATACTTCCGTACCCGCTGCTGAAAGCACCGAGTTGGAGCCGAGTCAATCAGCTCCAACGAGTGAGGGTCCGGCTACTCAACACGTTGAGGACGTTTCCGAAACTGAGCCTGGCGTCGAGCCGGCCCCAGCCCTCGTAGACGTGGTTGGCGTCGAAGCTGAAGCCCAGTCTGTGGTGACTGCAGAGACGATGACCGAAGTCGACACCGATCGGGATCACGCCGAGACTGATCAGTTGGCGGCCTTGATAGCCGATGTAGCCGCGATGTCAGACGACGATGCCCTCGACGATGCGACTCCTGAGATTGATGACTCCATTGCAGGGGCCGAGTCTGATCTCGACGCAGCCGTCGAGGAGCTCGCCACTGAGACCGAAAGCAACGGACGTCCACAACGTGGATCGTTCTACTCTCGTCGCTCGGCGAAGCTCCCACGCATCGGTGCCGAGGCCGCCTCAAGCGCAGTGGCAACTGTCAACGCGATGAGGGCGTCCGCAAAGCTAGCAAACGCGGAAGGGAAAGGGGACAAGGGCCGCGCGAAACAATCCGCGTAGCCTTGGCGGGAACGGGCGCCTGACCATCGGCCGAGACGCGCACGGCACCACAAGACGTTCCGTTCCCGTCAACCCCTCACGAAGAGCACCGCCCCCGCACAACGGAGGCGGTGCTCTTCGTTCTACTTCTTTCGCCCGCGGGCAACGCAATCATGCACCCGGCGCAGGACTACACGTAGAACGGGTTCTCTCCGAGATCGTGATTCGTCACATCGACAACCTCGTCAATCTCGGGGATCTGGTCCTTGATCGTCGCTTCTATGCCCTGACGAAGTGTCATCGCCGCAAGCCCACAGCCCTGGCAACCTCCCCCAAGTTCAAGGTACGCAAGAGGAAGCTCGACCCTGACAAGCGTTGCGATCCCTCCATGGCTCGCAATTGCCGGGTTGATCCTCTTGTCGAGCAACGTTCGGATACGCTCCTCGACAGAGCCCTCCAGCTCAAGGTCCTCGCTTGGATCACCGAGCGGTGGTGTCGCCGGGTTCGGATTGCGCAGCACAAGCCCGCCGGTGTCAGGGGTGAGGTCAAGGACTGAACCCCGAAGTTGGTCAACACTCTCCTGAGGGATCGCGACCGGGATCGTTGCGTGCTCCTCGATGTGGTCTCCGTCATCCACATCCTCGGGGCGCAGAAACGCGGTCTCGTATATGAATCCCTGGGACCCAACCCCGGAAATCCGGATCCCGAGCGCCAAACCGGGAATCGCTTCCTGGTCTCGCAGCGCGGTGATCTGCTCAAGCGCCTCGTCGGTAATCGTGATGACAGTTTCAGTTGATGTATCCATGCGCGCCGTATGATACAGGCGCTACACGTCATGTCTGGCGGCGAACCTACCCCGTGTACATCTCCTCGATTTCATTCGCGAAGTGCTCGGTCACCTTGTTTCTCTTCACCTTGAGCGTCGGAGTCAGCTCGCCGCCTTCGATCGATAGCTGGCGACCAAGAATTGTGAACTTCTTGATCTGTTCAACGCGGGCGAAGTTCTCGTTCAAGGCATCGACCTTCTCTTGAATCGACGCGCAGATCTCTTTACAGGAATGAGCCGGACCAGTGAGACCCTGTTTCTCCATGAATGCGGCGGCCGCGTCTTCATCGAGTGTCACAAGAGCAGATAGGAACTTTCGTCGGTCGCCGATCAGGACAGCTTCGGACACGAGATGATGGTCCTTCATGCCGGACTCGAAGGGTTTCGGCGCAACATTCTTGCCACCGGCGGTGATAATGATGTCCTTCTTGCGACCGGTGATCCTCAGCAGCCCATCGTCGCCGAACGCCCCCAGGTCACCCGAGTACAACCAGCCATCCTTGAGCGCCTCCGCTGTTGCTTCTGGTTGGCGAAAGTAGCCCATGAAGACGTTTCGACCCTTGACGAGGATTTCACCGTCCTCGGCGATCTTCACTTCGGTCTCCGGATACGGCGCACCGACTGCCCCGAACTTCGCCTTCCCCGGGGAACTTATGGTTGTCGGCCCGGTATCTTCAGACTGTCCGTAGATCTCCCAGATGACCACGTCGAGAGATGCCATGAACTCAAGTACTTCGACGGAGATCGGGGCAGCTCCGACCGCAGCGAACCTCACTCTGTCAAGGCCGAGGGCGGCTTTCACCTTGCCGAGCACCAGCTTGTGAGCAAGGCCGTATTGCGCTGCCAACAACCCCGATGGCTCTTTGCCTTCAAGTCTTAGGTGGGACACCTTTGAACCGACGCCGAGCGCCCAGCCTGCAAGCTTCGCTTTGATTCCGGTCGCCTCGGAAAGTTTCGCGGCAACACCGGTATGGAACCGCTCCCAAACCCGTGGCACGGCGAAAAAGATCGTTGGGCGCACTTCGGTGAGGTTCTCCGGCAGAGCCTCGATCGATTCCGCAAAGTACACCGGCCATCCCGCCAGGGTGGGGCCATGGATTGAGAACGTCTGTTCAGCAATGTGCGAAAGTGGAAGGTAGGAAATTCCGCTGTCGGTATCGTTGAGTCCGAACAACTTGATTGCTCGTGACGCAGTAAAATACAAGTTGTCGACCGACAACATCACACCCTTGGGTGGACCGGTCGTCCCGGACGTATAGATGAGCGTGGCAAGGTCGCCGGGCTGAAGCGCCGCGATGGCATCGGAAACCACCGAGTCGTCAACATCCTCACCCGCCGCCATGAACTCTTCCCACGACATGACGCCCGCGTCGTCTATGGGATCGGCGCCCTTCATCATCACGACGGTGCGTAATGCTGGAAGCTCGTGGCGGATCTCGCGAATCTTCGCCCACTGACTTTCGTCTTCTAAGAAGATGATCGGAGTTTCCGCGTGCCCCATGATGTACTTGCACTCGGCGGGAGAGTTGGTGGCGTAGATGCCGGCCGGGACCGACCCGATGCACATTGCTGCTACATCGGCAATGATCCATTCGGGTCGATTGAACCCGAGGATTGTGACAGCTTCACCCTTTCGGAGACCCAATGCACTGAGCGACTTAGCGGCACTTCGCACCTCTCCGGCGTAGTTCGCAAAGGACGTTGGCGTCCATGTCCCATCGACCTTGGCATAGTAGGCAGGTTTGTCCGGACGGGTCTGGGCGTTGTGAAAAACGGCCGCTGGAATCGACTTGACACTCATTGTTTGCTCCCCGTAGTCAGCGCGCTGGTAGCCATTCACTGTAGCGCGCCCGCAACCTGCGGTGCAGAGCCCCGATTCCGTCAGTATGCCTGGTAACTCGCCCTAGTGGCTGAGTTCCACAAGCGTGTTCGTTCGCAGGTTGAGGACCCGCTGGACGTCCGATCCACTGTCTGCAATCCAACGGGCAAGCTCCTCACCCGTTGCCCTCACGAGCCACCATGCCACATCGTGTGATCCGGACTGTCGGAACGTTTCCCAGGCTGCGCGACCCACCGCCACCGCTTCACCTTCGGTGGCGAACGACCCCAACAAGGTCTCTATGGGACCGGTCGGATCCTGCCCGGGAACGAGCGGCGGCTCGCGGTACTCATGTGTCGTAAAGACGCCACCCTTGTCCATGCCTACCTCCTCATCAAGCCATAACCCAGTGTAGCTGTCCAACCACCTAGCGTGTGGGCAATCCTCAGTGTCGGTAGCGCGTGGGCTACTCCTCTGACGCCGGGTAGCCTGACACCATGACTCTTGACACACCGCCTCTGCACCCATCAAACTTCGATCACTCCGTCGATCCCGGGACCGATTTCTACCGTTTCGCCAATGGTGGATGGATTGACGCGAATCCCGTACCACCGGCATACTCCCGATGGGCGGCGTTCAACGAGGTACACGAACGCAACGAGACGATCCTCCACTCGATCCTGGACGATGCACTGGATGCTCAGGCTGAACCCGGTTCGCCGCTGCAGATGGTTGGCGACTTTTACGCCGCGGGCATGGATACCGACTCGATCAACGTGTCCGGTCTTGCTCCGATCCAGTCCTGGCTCGATCAGATCGCCGTGGCACGCTCGGTTTCCGACATCCATGATCTGAGCACCAAACTCGCTACGTGGGGATTTGGAGGGTTGTTCTCCATGGGCGTTCAGGCCGATTACGCGGACCCCGATGCCTACCTTCTCTACCTCTCCCAAGGTGGATTGGGTCTCCCCGAACGGGATTACTACTTCAAGACCGACGATCGATCGGTAGAACTCCGCACCGGATACGTCGACTATCTCACGGCCATGCTGACGAATATCGATCCCGACATAGACCACTCAGATGACGCAGCCGCCATCATGGAGTTCGAGACGGCGCTCGCCGAGGCGTCGCTCACAGCGACCGAACTACGGGATTTCGACAACGTGCTCAACACCTTCGCACTCGACGAGGTCGCCGCTGTGACCCGGGGTTTTGACGTTGCCGAACTCGTCCGGCGACACACCGATGGTCTGGTCGATACCGTCAGCATCGACAACCTGGCCTTCTTTGAAACGATGGCGAAACTCCTGCCAGCCACGCCTATGAAGACCCTGAGGGCGTACATGAGGGTACGGGTCGTCGGGTCGCTGGCCCCCTATCTCCCGGAAAGGTTCGATACGACATCGTTCGAGTTCTACGGAAAGACCCTCGGAGGCCAAAAGGAACAGAAGGACCGCTGGAAACGCGTGCTGGCGGCAGCAGCGGGATCGGTTCGCGACCAGGTGTCGCGACTGTTCGTCGAGGTGGCGTTTTCGCCTGAGGCCAAGGCCCGGTGTGATCTCATGGTTCGACGCCTCATCAAGGCCATGGAGACATCGATACGGGAACTCGACTGGATGGACGACGACGCGCGAACCGAAGCGCTGACCAAGCTGGCGGGCTTCGACGCGAAAATTGGCTACCCGGACGAGTGGCGTGACTACTCGGGGCTGACCGTGACAGGTGAGTCGTATGTCGGCAACGTGCTCGAGGCCCGTCGGTTTGAGGTTGCCCGCAAGCTCGCCAAACTCGGCACGCACGTCGAATCCGAATGGGCGATCGGCGCGCATCAGGTGAACGCCTACTACCACCCTCTTCACAACGAGATTGCTTTCCCGTCGGGAATTCTGCAACCGCCGTTCTTCAACCCCGATATGGACGACGCCGTCAACTACGGTTCCATCGGCGCCGTCATCGGCCACGAAATCACCCACGGCTTCGACGATCAGGGCAGCAAGTTTGACGCCACCGGCGAATTGCGCAACTGGTGGTCAGATGAAGACCGGGTCCGGTTCGAAGAACGGGCGGACCAGCTCGTTGATCAATACGACAGCTACGAGGTGCTTGACGGCCTCACGGTGAACGGCCGACTCACGCTCGGCGAAAACATCGCCGATCTTGGAGGACTGTCACTGGCGTATGCGGCTCTTCAGGTCGCCCTGGACGAGGCGGACGACGCGGAGGCTGGCAAGCCTGCCGGGAACAGCGAGTTCACGCCCGAACAGCGTTTTTTCCTTGCGTTCGCAACCGTGTGGCGAAACACAATGACCGATGAGCATCTGAGGCTGCGTGTGACGACCGATCCGCACTCCCCCGCCGACCTACGCTGCAACGGCACCCTCGCCAATGTCCCTGCGTTCGCGAAGGCGTTCGGCTTGGGCGAAGACTCCCCCCTGGTGAACACCGGCGACAATCTCGTAAAGATCTGGTAAACCGCGCTCAGGTCTCAGACCTTGTGCCGTCGTCAGCAGTCGGGGAGGTTTTCAAGGTTGTTCCCGGTACCTCCACCAGGTCTCGTGCGAAGGTACTTGCCTCCGGAGACCGTGGAGTCGTGAACGACCTCGATCGTACTGTCACCCGACTTGTAGACATGGGCATGGTCCTCAATGTCGGAAATCGCGTCTTGTTTCACGATTGACCCGAAGTCGCCACAAAGCTTCGTGATATCCCCGTCCCTAGCTTTCCCTGTAGCCGTAACGTGACGTACTGGCATCGTGTGCCCCTTCTCCTGGTGACGCTTTGCGTCGTGTAGCTGACAAGAGATCGCAGCGAGGTCATAGATACAGGTCGTGTTCGCGTTGAAGCTGAAGAGGCCTTGAACCGACAACCTCGGCCGTCAAGGGCGGACCCCCACACTTTGGCGTGGTGTGGGAACAGCGCGTGAAACTGTGCGCCGGTCAAAACCCGCCTCCGCCTCCCTCGTTCGGCGAAACCGGGCTCACAAAGGCGGGAGACTCGTTGGATGGCTTCTTTGCGGCTTGCTGATCCCACTCCCGCTTTTGCTCGGCGAGACGTCCCGCTTGAAGAAGAGCAAGCTCGGCGCGGAGTTCCCCTTGCCTGCCCTTGAGCGCCCACTTCTCGGAGAACGCGTCATCGGGTAACTCGCTCAGTTCGTCGAGAATCTCGCCAAGTGCCTGCATCAACTCTTGTTCAGTCATAGGACCACAGTATCAGGTAACGCAAGCTACCGATACCTATTTCTGGAACATTGAATTGCGAAGGGACGCCTCGGTCGGGGCCGCATCAGGACGCGATAGGTGGACTTCACCAGGCTTTCGGGACGTGCGCAGTATTAGTCGCTGGACGTCGATGTCGATCGCGAATGATCGATCTGGATCGTATCTGCTTCATCCCCCGGTTCGACTTGCTTGCGTTTCGGGGCCGGGGGGTGCCACGGCACGATGCCTTGCACCACGTCCTCGTAGAAGTCTGCGACCAACGTCATGTAACCGTCGATGAATCCAGCTTTCCGCGTACTTGATTTCCGGCCATGAGGCATCGGCGCACGCTTGCTCAGCACGAAACGATTCGGCGCTGACCGATCTTCGGGGCGTAAGACATTCCGGTCCTCGCGAACCTCGCTCAACAACGCGGAGACCGGAACCCGAGCGTTGTGGGCGTACGCCTCTACCACCAAGCTACCGCCTGATTCGCGGAGTTGACTCAGTATCCAGCCGATTCGACCCAGAGCCCCCTTGTCCTCTGGCGC
>BDTL01000286.1 GCA_002898115.1 bacterium BMS3Bbin02
GCTGCAGCCCGTACTTGGGACCCTCCGCCAGCAACGCCAGCAGGGCGTGTCGAATGCTCATCCATCACCTCTCCCAATCTATACTCTGTATATATACCACGTATAGATAGTCTCGATCAACTCAAGGCTACGTTCGATCCCCTGACATCGCCCTCTCACGCACCAAATCGTCGGCGTCTCTCCCAGGCCGCTCACGCGGCCAAGCCGCGGTGTTCACGGTGCTGTTGGCCGCGGTGTTCCCCCTGCGGTTGCGTTGTCGCCACCTGCAAGAGATACGCGCTGATCACCAAAGAACCCAGCAAGCACAACGTAAGCCCCCGATACACCACATCCGTGGACGTGATTCAGAGTGGCCGGCGCAGACTCGCTGAGATGCCGGTCCTCCGCAGGTCCGGACCGAGGCCGAATCCCGGAAACCGATGCAACCGGCAGTTGAATGCCACTAGCGGATGAGGTTGGGTTTCGTGGAGGAGCGTGCCGATCTGCGATGATGGCGGGTGTGACGGACCAGAAGGCGATCATCGCGACGGTCACCGGCCGTGTCCAAGGCGTCGGGTACCGCTACGCCGTGGTGCGCGAGGCCCAAGAACTGGGTCTGGTGGGCTGGGTGCGGAATGTGACGGACGGCTCGGTCGAGACGTGGGCACAAGGCGATGAACCAAATCTAGAACAGCTCGTCGCGTTCATGAGAGAAGGACCGCGACAGGCCTTGGTCCGATCCGTAGACATCCTGTCCGTCAACCCTGATCCTTCACTCCGAGGATTCGCGGTGCGCTTCTAACTTGCTCGGGCACATTACACGAGACACACACCGCTCAGCCCCGACATGCGACAACGTGCGGGGTGCTAGGGAGCAGACAACCCTCTGGCGATATTCCAGCCGACTGTTACCGCGGCGCAATCGATGACGGCTTCCGTCCCACAGGCGAGTCGGCTGGCCCTCTCTGCGAGGCCAACGTCGGCGTGTTCCCCCTTGGTTTGGAAAGCGAAGCCGATGGGTTCACTGTCGTCGGGGGCGTGTTCTGGTCTACCCCATACAATGACGTTGTCGCCTTCGTCTGAGACTCTTGTGACCGTGATTCGTACGACTGGCATGTAGGGAAACCTACACGGAACGTGAGACAGGCCAGCTTTGCTCGTGCCGGGTCGCCCGCAGGTGCCGATATGTTCGTGTCGACGTTGTCGGTACAGTTCCGAGATGGAACGAACAGGATTGCTGAAGGCGCAGCTAGACCTGACGTGGCGGTTCGCCGGAGAGGCGCTTGATGGACTCACACGGGACGAGGAGCTGTGGGTTCCGTCGCACGACAGTTGGACGGTTAGAGCAGGCGACGACGGTCGGTGGGTACCTGATTGGGAAGAACCCGAGCCCGTGCCTCCACCGGCGACGAGCATCGGTTGGGTTCAGTGGCACGTGATCTGGTGGTGGTCAACGGTCATTGATCGATCTTTTGGTAACGGTGAGCTACGGCGTCAAGACGTGACATGGCCCGGGCCGTCACGATCGATGGAAGCTGTTGACCGCTTGCGTCAGGAATGGCTTGGACACCTTGACGCATTGAGTGAGGATTATCTGTCCAGTGCAACATTGACGAGGTGGCCCTATGCAGATGACAGGCCGTTTTCGCTCGTGGCCGGATGGGTGAATATGGAGTTGATGAAGAACGTAGCCGAGATGGCTCTCATCAGAAGGATCACGCCCTTCTACAGGGACCGTGGCTAGTCGTCGCCGTCGAGCGCTCGCTCACCCACAACCGACACCGGGTTGGACGACCATACAAGCCATGGCAGAGCTTGCACTTCGGACCGGATCCGCAGGAGAAGCGTTCGCTGTACCCATTCTTGACGCGAGCCTTCGCCGACCAAAAAAGAAGCGATGCGAAAAGCAGGACCTGCACAGCGACTTGCACGCCTCATCCGATACGCATCACAAGCCGATCGCTCACGAGAGTACGAAGCAATAGGGAGGCCAGATCCAGAGTCCGTCGGAATCCGTCCGACGTTGAACGTATTTTGGGAGAACCAATGCCAGGTAATCGGAAACGAGGTCTTCGGCTTTCGAGTGCCGCTCTTCAGCGCGATGTCGATCGAGGACGGAATATCATCGATGGCGACAAGCATCCCGACGGTCCGAATCTGGGTGTCACGAGCCGACCCACGGACAGAATCCTCAATGAGATCGGAGCGGAGCGGGTGGATTCAGGCTTCAATCTGGTTTTCGACACCAGCAAGGACGATGTCGCTCTTCGGTCTCTCGTTTCACACGCCGGGATAAACATTGTGCACTCGTTTCGCTTGTACGTCGACCTGCTGACGGACCCACAAAGCGGCATGGAACAGGCGAATCACTTGAGAGAGGAAGTCATCGGATGGTGAATCGTGGCCATCACTCCGACTACGACGGACCTGCGACCGAACGCTGCGAACGTGCCCTCGTGACCTTGATAGGAGACATCGGACCCCGGTCCGACCGGGTAGCTCTTGTCGGTGGCCTTACGCGCCGCTACATCGTGGACTCCATCCCGGCTGATGTCCCCGCGCACGTTGGCACCGCAGATGTGGACCTCGTCTTGGGCCTGAGCCTCGGCGACGCCGACACGGAGGCCTATCGAACCCTTCACAACAACCTTGTGGGTTCAGGCTTCTCTCCGGCCAAACCGTCGTTCCGCCGGACGCGGATCGTCGATGGTGTGACGGTGGCGGTCGAGTTTCTTGGTGAAACCAGCGATGTTCAACCGGGACGAGTCTTCAGGCCACGTGGCGGCAGCGGTTCGCGACTTGCTGCACTGAACGTGCCCGGTTCATCGCTGGCGATTCGGGACAGCGCTCCGGTGCAGATCACCGCGGCTCGGCTTGATGACGGCGGCGAATCGACCGTCACCATGCAGGTGGCCGGGATACTGAGGTTCGTGGCCCTAAAGATTCTCGCCTTCCAGGATCGCCACCAGAACAGGGACGCGTACGACTTGGTCTACTCAATGCTCTACTTCGAGGGTGGCCCTGAGGGTGCTGCGAGCGCTAGCCCCATTCGACGGGAGCCTCTTGTCAGTGATGCTATGGATCTCCTTGGTGAAAGGTTCGAAACGATCGACAAAGACGGCCCGCGCGCCTACGCGGCGTTAACCTCTGTGACCGTCCCACACCTCTTGCAGGTCGGGTACCGCCCGTGGCTGACGTTGCCTCCATGCGCTTTCTCCATCCGGGGTGGCTGATACCGGCGACCTCGATTAGTTAACCCCCTGTGATACTGCTCGCCCCTGCTCGGATGGCATACAATGTGAGGAGGAGATCACCCCATAGCGGCCGGCTCCAGATCGAAAAGGCGGCACAGCCATGCGATCGACAGCACTGCCCAGGACGGGCACACATACGGAGTCCCTCTGTATGCGACACTCGTGCTCCACGAGACTCACGACGGTGACATCGATCCGGGAGCTCTCGGCGCCGATCATCGGCGTTGACGCGGAGATCGCAACGTGAAGAGAATACGCATTGTGCTCGCAGACGCTCATGTGGTTCTCCGCTCGGGACTCAAGGCACTCCTCGAGCAGGAGGACGACCTCATCGTCGTCGGTGAGGCCGCGGACGGCGTGACCTGTGTCGAGCAGGTTCTTGCGCTGACACCCGACATCGTGATACTCGGCATCAGCATGCCTCGAAGCGACGGCTTCGAAACCCTCGAGCAGATTCGAATGAAGGCGCCGGAAACCCGTGTACTTATCCTGACAATGTACGACAGCGTCGGGTATCTACGCAGGGTTCTCGCCCTCGGCGGAACAGGTTATGTCCCCAAACGCGCCACCGCCGACGAACTGCTAACGGCCGTCCACACCGTCTACGACGGTGGCGTATATCTGCATCCCGACTTCACGTGGGTGCTCACGGGTCCCGACGGCAATCTGTCGAACACGAATCACCCGCTCCAGAACACCACCCGCATGCGATACGACACCTTGAGCAAACACGAGGCCGAGATCTTCAGGCTCGTCGCCATGGGATACCACAACACCGAAATCGCCGAGTTGGTGCATCTGAGCGTCAGGACCATCGAACACCACAAGTCCCGGTTCATGCAGAAACTCGACGTCCACAGTCGTGCCGGCGTTGTCCGGTGCGCCATCGAACTCGGCATCCTGCAGTAGTTCTCTCGAACCGGCAGGAGCTCTGCTCACTCGTCCTGATGGGGGACTCCCCCCACACGGACACCAAGGATTCTTCGGGATTCTCCCTCTACCGCCATGTGCCGTCGGCGTGTTGCAATGGCAGGTGAGACACATCACGGTGACTAGGAGGTGTCAGATGACCGATGTATCAAGTCCGGTGGACGCACAGGGAGAGCCTGCCGACGCAGAGTCTGCCATGTCGACGGTCGGCACGACGAGACGAGGGTTCTTCGGAAGCACGTTCGGTGTTGCTGTTGCGGGGGCCATCGCCGCTAGGACGATGACTGCGACACCGGCTCTCGCCCAAGAGACAGCCTTCGAGCCGTCTGTCGAACCGTTCCCGAAGGCGTTTGCAGACGGAAACCAACTCGAACGAATGCGGGCCGAGATCCATCGAGCACTTCAAAAGCCTGTCGATCAACGACGGTGGGGCATGGTCATCGACCTCCGCAAGTGCATCGGGTGCAAGGCATGTACCGTCTCGTGTGTTGCCGAAAACAACCTTCCACCCGGCGTTGTCTACCGCCCCGTCATGACCGAGGAGATCGGAACGTTCCCGAACGTGCGCGTAC